>JAAYGP010000018.1 GCA_012727625.1 Clostridiaceae bacterium | reverse complement strand
AGAGGGTACTATGAAGCTTGCCCATAAAATAGCGGAGGAAATTGCAGGCTTGTCTTTGGATACAAGGCTAAAGGTCTTCAATATTTCCAAAACCGATAAAAACGATATAATGGCCGAGGTGTTCAGGTCGAAAGCCATTGCGGTTGGTTCACCCACTGTCGGCCAGAGCATGTTGTCTTCCGTGGGCGGGTGGATTGATTTTCTTAAAGAGCTGAAATTTAGAAACAAGAAAGCAGCGGTATTCGGCTGTTATGGGTGGAGCGGCGAATCTACAAGAATCCTTAGAGAAAAATTGACCGTCGCAGGCTTTGATGTAGTTGCCGGAAATAAAATGCCATTGGAATCCCGAAGAAAGTGATTTGGCTAAAGCTGCCGATATTGCCAAAGCCCTTTGTGGTTAACCCGATAAAGTGCTACTGAAACTAAATTTACTTGAAAAAAACGATTAAGAACTGAAAACCCTTGAAAATAATTTCAAGGGTTTTCGGACAAATTGTGGCGGAGAAGGAGAGATTCGAACTCTCGCGCCGCGTAAACGACCTACGCCCTTAGCAGGGGCGCCTCTTCGACCAGCTTGAGTACTTCTCCTTGTCAAATTTTTATAACCAGGACGGCTAAGCCCGCCCATTTATACAATTAATACTGGCGGAGAGACTGGGATTCGAACCCAGGGTGGGCGCAAACCCACGCCGGTTTTCAAGACCGGTGCCTTAAACCAACTCGACCATCTCTCCATTAATTTTGCTATGTAAGTATAACATGGGTATTTAAGTGTTGTCAATACCCGCAAGACAATAGCAGCAACACCAATTACTGGAGTTAATTGACAAAGTAAATGCAACCCCGAAACCATTAAGGTGGAAACAACTCTTGCAGAATCAACTGCGGAATTTAGTTTACAGCAGTCTCAACTTTGTATTGCATATATTATGGCAAAAGGGTCACTATAAGCATCTTTTGAAAGACTAAATGCAACCGATTATTTGAAAAAAATGCTACCAACTCATTTTTAGGGATTGCATTTAATTAGACAACAACACTATTAATTTATATCAAAAAAATAAAAATATGGTATTGATAACTTATATAGTATATGTTAATATTACATGAGAATAAATTACAAAATTTAACTACGAAGCAAATTATAAAAACAGCTCGATGCTTACTAATCTATAAACATAATTTTACACCAGATATATAATTTAAAGAAAACCACAAAACTTTTCTGTTATCACAGGAGATTTGTTAATAGTTCCCAACATATGCAAGTTAAAAATAGTTATTAGGCTTTGCTTTGAAAGTCTATAAATTCATGAAGTCTTCAACGAAGCAGGACAAAATTACTCTCAAGAGCAAATCTATCATATTTCCTTAGAGGGTAAGCTAATATTCGCATTTGATAAGATAAACAATAAAGTGAGCTGGCAAAATCAAGGAAAATTAGTTGAAGTCATTTGCAAAAATATTATAAGTGCTCAACTCTATGATGAACAGGACGTTATTTTAGTTGTCTCAGCAACGACCAAGACGATAAGAGGTTGCAAGGATTTGCGCTGGATGGGTCATTGTTGTTTGAGAAAGAACCCCCTCAAGGGTATACCTTTATGTACTTATCAACATCGAGAAACCATCCATCTGTTGTTTGTGATGGAGGGGAAAATAATGCTGATGCATACGGTAGAAGTACTTGGCGTTTCGCTATCAATACAAAAACAGGTGATATGACCAAAGAGAATTTGGCATACTAAAGGAATTATTGTTTTTTAACCCCGAATGCAGCAATTTTCTTAAAGTATTTGACGGAGAATTCACGAGGAACAGGAAATAAATGGTAGCATGTAAACATATTAAAAAAATCCTTATGCACGAAGAAGCAAGGGGTAATAAAATAAAGGAAATGTCTGAGGGGTGGTCGAAAGCTAACTTGGTAATTGACATGGAAGAAAGTCTTGACATTGATTATGCTAATTCACTAATTGCTTTGGGTGAAAAACTAAGATATTGGGAAAACAACGACACCCATTATACGCTTCAAAAAGGCTACTATTGCGATGAGTGTAAACAATCTATAGCTGGACCAAAGTAAATATTAGCTCAAAATAAACCCCAACCGACAGTGGGAATATTCTATGGAAAATGGAAGATGTTAAGAGAGTATTAGGCAAATCCGCTCCTGACCCATTAGTGAACTTTGTAATTTTGGACGGTAAATTGATTGCCACTGATTTCTGTTCGAGGAAGTACACTATTAACTCCAACAATGGGATGATAATAGATATGCAATCAGGTAGATGGTAATAAATATGCAGTATGGAAAGCCCGTTCTAATCGTCTTTTTGCAAGTCAGAAAATAATGTTTGAAAATGCAGGAAAAGAAGCAATATCAAAAAACCTCATTCAGATTAAGGTGTGAATAATATCCTGTAAAGTTGTATATGCCGCTCATGCTAATAGAGAGCATGATTAACATGCTCTCTTTAAAAACGTACGCTTAAAAGTCTAATACCCGGTTACTCAATTTTTACCACAGGTGTGAAAATGAAATACTTCATTTTTCATATCGCAATAACTTAAACAGCTTTGCGAAAATGATTCAGGTCAAAGTTTAATAAAAACCGACTATGAACCAAGATCCTGTGGCAATCTCTGACTTTACTGCATGGAATTACGATTAGCTATCTCAATTGCTTTCTTAACCATGTTCCCGCAGTTTCTGGAGGATACATTTCCCCAGCCGTCAGATTTTACTATATCATACACACCGAGTTCTTTCGCAATTTCTTCCTTGAGGTGTTCCGACATGATGCCTTTACGCTTACTCATGGTATCCCTCCTCATGTCCTTAAAAGACCTGATCAGATACTATTGCTTTGAACTCTTAAGCGTACAATGATATTTTATCCGCAAACCGTGGCTATATTCGTGTTATTATTTGGTTTAGCCTGTTTAGTTTTGAGGCTTTCTTATCTCATCCCATATTGGACTTCAGTTCGAAAAGCATGCCGTTTACCTGTTTAAGGGTTTTGACGGTTTGCTAATCTCAGCAAGTGCTTCCGATGCATCCATATTGGTCATCCCGGTAGTTGCCAGATCGCCTAACGATACCATCCCAACCAGCTTTTGATTTTCAACTACCGGCAATCTTCTGACCTGCTGTGTCGACATTTTTTTCGAAATACTTTGCACATCCTCATCAGGAGTGGCAGTTAAAACCTGTGCGGTCATAACATTTTTAACCGGCGTTGAGAAAGGATCCTGTCCCTTTGCTATGTTTCTTATTACAATATCCCTGTCCGTCACAATTCCGACAAGTCCTGTGGCATCAACAACAGGAACGGAACCTATATTATGCTGCTGCATAATCCTGGCGGCATCCTTAATTGTGTCTTCCGGGCTGACGGTTACAATAGATTTTGTCATTACATCGCGTACTTTCATATTTCTTCAACTCCTTTTCAAATTTTGCCACATAAGCATGCTTTCTGCCTACGCCATTATATATAGTTTTCCCTCTGCAAAGCTGTAAATATTCCGAATGTTTTTTCACAAGGCTGCAAAACATAAGCTGTGGATGATGAATATGAAAGGAATAACCCAGGAAAAAATAAAAATAATAATCCTTTGCCTTTTGATGCTGATACTGACAGAGATATACACAGGCTTTCTGAAAGCAAAACTTAACCTGATTTTTGCTTCAGACAACAGCCTGACCATGAATCTTCGCGTATTCCCCGGAAACAATACCACAATATGCGCAGATGGAAGCAATCCGATTTTTATTGATGTTGCCCTTGTGGATTCTGAGCAGGAACCTGTCCCCTATTCGTTAATAAATGTTAACCTGATAAACTTTACAGGAAAAGTAAAACCGAAATATCCCATTACAGGGAAAGACGGAAGAGTAACAATAACCGTTATTCCTGACTTCATTCAGCCAAAACCGGATTTTTCCGCGGTACAATCACTGGAAACTGATGTTTCCGTCAAACTTGTATCAAACAAAAGCAGGGAATTTTCATGGAACGGCAAATTACTACCTCCGCCTGTTTTGCTTGTGCACGGGTTTCAGGACACGTCTGAATCAATGATCCCGTTGAAAATCCACCTTGAAGGAAAAGGCCTTTTGGTTTATGCCATAGATTATGATACCGGCAGCGATATTGAAACCATGTCCGGTGATCTTGAAAATTATATTGAAAAAGTTAAATCCGATCTTTTAAGGAAAGGTATTTTTGCAGGCAAGGTTGATATTGTGGCTCACAGCCTCGGAGGGCTTGTGTCAAGATATTATACGACAAGTGAACATTTCTGCGAAAAACAAAATGTCAGAAAAATTATTTTTATAAATGTTCCTCATCACGGCACCCCCTGGGCTGAGGCAGGTGCTGCTCTTCTGGACGCGCCGTTTCTTCATCAGCTTTATCCCACAGCAGATCTTTTCATAATTATTTTTCCATCCTTTATTAATAAAGGCCTGAACCACAAAATTCAGGTAGCGAATATTGCCCTGGAAAATGATGAAGTTGTTCCTCTTCCAAGCTCCACGCTTGATTTATGGGGTATAAAAACAAAAATATACCGGATAGGCCAGGACCCTTTAAGACTTGATTCCATAGTGAGCAATCAGACAAGCGGAAGTTCTTTTCACAGGCAGATACTTTTTTACGTTCCCGTCTTTGAAGATGTTCTGCAATTTTTAACAAATAACCAGCCATTTCCTCGCAGGAGAAAATAATGAAAATACCCATATTTTTATCTTCACAATGTATCCCCAGATCGCAAAAAGGCTTAAAATACAGCATGTCAGGCTAAAAAACACAAAGTTATCCACAAGCCTGTGGATATTCTTCAAATTTCGCATGATGCTATAATCCTTTAATATCAATGGTTTAAGGGTTTCTCCGGAAAACTGTTCATAATATTGCATTCTTTCTGTGGATATTTTTATGTTTTGTCCACAAGATGTCAATACAACTTAACTTCATGTCATGTGTCGACAAAAAACAATAAAATACGACATCAAAATAGCTTAAAATCTACACTGATGATTTTGGGGCACACTGCCGGTTGCGGCAGGTTATTCGGTATAAAGAGCCGGTCACGCGCCAATCATTCAAATTTCATGCTGATGTCCATGGCTTTAACTGAATGAGTCAATGAACCTATTGAAATTATGTCTACACCTGTGGAGGCTATATCCTGTATTGTTTCAAGAGTGACATTCCCGGAAGCTTCAGTTAACGCCCTTTTATCGATAAGCTTTACCGCCTGCCGCATAACCTCCGGAGGCATATTGTCCAGCATTATAATGTCGGCGCCGCTGTCCAGGGCCTCCTCCACCTGCTTTAGAGTTTCCGTTTCCACCTCAATTTTCACCGTGTGGGGAACAGATGCCCTGCAGGCCTTAACAGCTTTATAAATCCCGCCGGCTGCCTTTATATGATTATCTTTTATTAAAACCCCGTCAGAAAGAGAAAAACGATGATTCGTCCCTCCACCTACCCTTACAGCGTATTTTTCCAGTAATCTTAATCCTGGTGTTGTTTTTCTTGTATCAACCACCTTGGCATTGTATCCTATTATTTTTTCCACAAACAAACGGGTTAACGAAGCAATTCCGCTTAGATGCTGCAGCAGGTTCAATGCTGTTCTTTCAGCTTTCAGAAGAGCCCGGCTGTTTCCTTCAATTGTCAGTATTTTTGTCCCTTTTTCAACGAATTGTCCGTCCTTTACGAGCGGTTCAAGCTTAACCCTGGGGTCAAGCATTAAGAATGCCTCCATACAAACCTGTAATCCGGCAATTACACCTTCCTGTTTTGCTGTAAGATGAGCTTTCGAAGTTTCATTTTCGGGAACTATGGAATCAGTAGTAATGTCTCCCATAGGCATATCCTCTCGGAAAGCCCTTTCAAGCACATCTCTTATAACCCTTTTATCCACTATTAAACCTCCTTTAAAACATAACTCTGTTGCCCGTTTTTACCAACAACAGGCAACTTGATTGTCATTCTCTGAATATCATGCAAAACAGCAGCGTCATCTCTTTTGATGCCGCTGTATCCGCTGATAGTACGGGAGCGTAATATGAAATTAATAAATTTATTTTTAAATGTCTGCTTATAATGCACTGTGTTTTTAATATGCTAAATGACAGTGTTCTTTTTCCAGTTGATATCGTCAGTTTGGGGATAATCTGTTCTGTAGTGGGCACCGCGGCTTTCTTTGCGCATTAAAGCTGATTTTACCACCAATTCAGACAGGGTCAGCATATTCACAAGCTCCCAATGCTCTATATCGGTATATGCCTTGCCCTGAATCCAATCCTTAATTTCAGCGATATGTTGCAGGGCTTCCCGGAGCTTCTCCTCATTTCGTATTATACCGACGTTTTCCGTCATAAGCTTACGCAGACTTAATTTCAAAGCTCCCGCGTCTTTCATGGGTTCGGTGAATAAACACTCATGCTTAATTACAGGCAGGGCTTTAGCTTTTCTTCCCTGTTTATTCAAAACCCTGCGATTTGCCTCAAGAGCAATCCGCTTTCCGAAAACAAGCCCTTCCAGCAATGAATTGCTCGCAAGGCGATTAGCTCCGTGAATACCATTACACGCAGCTTCTCCGCAGGCATAAAATCCTTCTATGTTTGTCCTTCCGTTCACATCGGTCCGGATGCCCCCCATGCAGTAATGCTCTGCCGGGGCAACAGGTATCCGCTCCTTTGTAATGTCTATTCCATATTTCAGGCAGGTGCTATATATGGT
>JAAYGP010000162.1 GCA_012727625.1 Clostridiaceae bacterium | reverse complement strand
GTCTTATAGAACTCGTTATATTCCCTGGATACAACTTCCCAACCTTCCGCATAAACCTGCTCGATGAATTCATCCCAGGCGTCCAGCGGTTTTTCACCATAGATAATCTCAGCACAGATTTCTACGAATTTCTTTGTGAATATGTCTTTCTTGTAGAACTCAAGTTCCTTGCTTGAGTAAATTCCCAAAAGACCTTTTTGTATTGTATTGTCTTTGATATATTGCACACTCTTTGCAAGCCATTCCTTCTGGTAATCATATATATCGGGAACAGTGTTCTTAAGCCAGAATGATTCGTCATTGGGGCGTCTGAACAGCATGCAGTGGCCTATCCATTTTGAGAAGTTGGTATATTCAGGTTCAAGCTTTACAATCTTGTCGCCTTCCTTTACATGATGAACACCGATAGCGCCATATTCCAGGATTTCCCATCCTTCGTCACTGAGCATCCAGTCGAACACATTGAGAATAGCCTGCTCTTTGCCTTTTGCCTTATTTGTTAATGCCCATCCATTATATATACCTGCATTTGTCAGGACAATTTTTTCGTTCTGGTATTGAGCTGATTCAGGAGCTGTCGGGAATTCAACAAGTTCAACTGTAGCCTGGGGCTGTAGGCTTCTTAATGTGTTAAGGTCCCTGTCAAGATTTCCGGCAAAATACCTTGCTGATCCTACAACGCCTTTGTAGAATTTCTCGAATTTTGAGTTGTTGCCCTTGTTTGTCATAAGATCAGGGTCAAGAGACTTATCTTCGTTAAGCTGTCTGTAGAACTCCAGGGCATATTTGAACCTGCCGTCCTTTGCAAACACACCGTAGAAAACTTCTCCGTTTCCGTTGTCATACCACTGTTTGTCTGCATGCCATGCTCTTGCGAAGTAATCAAGATTGATGGTTCCTGAATAACTCATAATTTCATTGGCATCGCTGACGCCGTATGTATCGTCTTTTCCGTTTTCGTCCGGATCCCCTGTTGCAAAGGCTTTATACAACGCACGCCAGTCATCAATGGTTTGAGGAACAGGCATGTTCAGCTTCTCTCTCCAGTCTTTGCGTATTCCCATGAAGTCTTCGCGTATAATAGTACAACGGGGAACCATATAAATATTTCCGTCTTTGTGTCTGATTGCATCCCATGCAACCTCATGGGTATACTTCATTATGTTTTCACAGTTCTTTAAATAATCATTTAAAGGTAAAATAATCTTGTTTTTTACCATTTGATCATAGAGATTATCTGTTATACAGCTTTGGGTTGTGTCTATGATTATTACTTCAGGATAGTTGTTTGATGCCATAGTCACATTCCTTTTATCCCAGATATTCTCTGTGGGAACTGCGATCCATGTTATCTCTGCATTGGCTTTTTCGTTGATTTGGTCGATCCATGGGTTGTTTTCAGTCGTAAAATCCGGTCCGGCCCTTAACATTATTGAAAATTTAACCGGTTCGGCTTTTACATTGGTGCTGCTTTCCTGAGTCGTGCCGTTTGAGTTTGTTGCCGTTGTCGTGTTGCTTTGTGGTTGGGTCGTGCACCCTGCTGCGAATGACAGAATCATCAAAACAGCAAGCAAAGTGCAAATAAGTTTAAAAAACTTTTTTCTCATTACAATTTTCCCCCCATAAATTTTTTTTAATATAATCCCATCCGGGAATACATTCATACGAATAATTAACCTTTAACAGCGCCAAGCATTATTCCTTTAATAAAATATCTCTGCAGGAAAGGATAGGAAAACAGTATCGGCAGGGTGGTCGCAACAATTGTGGCGCACTGCATGGTTTTCGGGAAGACCGTATCTGCCGCCGTAGGATCGGTTACATTCATGATATCCGCATTATCGGAAACAATCTCCCTCAAAAGCAGAGTAAGGGTCCATTTTGATCTCTGAGTGATATACATGTATGATTCAAAAAACCTGTTCCAGTTGGCTACCGCATAAAACAAGGCAATTGTGGCAAGAACCGGCTTTGACAGGGGTATGACCAGTTCGAAAAGTATACGTATATGTCCTGCCCCGTCTATTTTTGCGGACTCTTCTATGCTGTCGGGAATGGTTTCAAGGAAATTCCTGACTATGATGAAATTATAGGTGCTCATGGCTGTCGGCAGTATTAGCGCCCACAGTGTGTCAAGCAAATTCAAAGTCTTTACTACCATGTAGGTGGGTATAATTCCGCCGTTGAAGAACATGGTGAATATAATATACAACATAATCCCGCGGCTGCCTCTTACTTTAGATTTTGCAAGGGGATAGGCCGTCATTACCGTAAGAAGCAAACTGTTAAGAGTACCAACGATGGTAACAAAAACAGTGTTCTTATAACTGGATATCAAAAGAGGATTTGTGAATATCCTTTCATATGAAGTTAACTCAATTTCCCTCGGGAATATCATCAAAGGATGCCTAACATAAGCCGGATAACTGCTGAACGAAATTGCGAACACATTTATTATCGGGTACAGGCATATAATTCCCAAAATCGACAGAATCGTGTAGTTTACAATATCAAATGCTTTTTCATATGAGTTTTTACGAATTTTCATGATTGCCTCCCTAAAAGATACCCCGTTCTCCGAATTTCCGTGCCAATGTATTGGCACCGACAAGCATTATGAAAGCGATTACCGATTTAAACAGGCCTACTGCGGTGGAGAAATCGTACCTTGCCTCCACAAGGCCCAACCTGTAAACATAGGTTTCAAAAACATCCCCAACTTCATAAACCATCGGGTTATACAGCATAAATATCTGTTCAAATCCGTTGTTCATTATATTTCCTACTTTTAAAAGCAAAAGAACTATAATTGTACTTCTGATGCAGGGCAGAGTAATTCTTGTTATCTGGTGAAATCTTCCTGCTCCGTCTATTCTGGCAGATTCATATAGCTCCGGATCCACTCCTGTTAATGCGGCAAGATATATAACCGTATTCCAGCCCATGGTACGCCACAAGTCGGAAAGAACAATGATGGATCTGAAATATGATTTATTTGCAAGAAAGTTAATCGGCTCATGGCCCATTGACTTGAGCAAAGTGTTTACCACACCGGTGGACGGTGAAAGCAGGTTGATAACAATCCCTGCAATTACAACCCATGACAGGAAGTAGGGCAGATATACTATGGTCTGAATGCTCTTTTTGAAATATATGTTTTTTACCTCGTTCAATAGAATTGCCAGTACTATTGGAACAGGGAAATTAAAAAACAATTTGTAGATGCTTATCAATATTGAATTTCTGAACACCTTGAAAAATGTTTCACTTGTAAATAGATTCTTAAAATGCAAAAGACCCACCCATTCACTGCTAAACAACCCGCTGAACATGTCAAAGTCCTTGAAAGCCATTGTTACGCCATACATGGGGAAGTAATAAAATATCAGATAATATATTAAACCCGGAACAAGCAAAATATATAATGACTTGTTCAACATTATATGTTCCAGAACTCCTTTTTGTTTCTTTAAACCGGAACTTTTTACGTTTTTTACTGCGACGCTGCTCATGCGCTCTCCTCACTTCAATCATTTTTTAATTGATTTGCTTTATTAAAATTATAAACGGATTTGCGCCCTGCATACAATGACGCAATCTTTCCAATTGGTTTGTATTTTTAACCTTAATGATAAAAGAATTTTCTATTATATATTTTTTAGGTTTGTAATTTTGACCGAAGTTCTCATTTTTGTGCATTTGTTAATATAAGCGGCTTCCAGGGCTTTTTTCAAGATAATTCATTTGCATTCGGGATCGCTTTACTATAAAATTAGGAAGTAGAATATACATACCTTATGTAAATTTCAGCTTTTAGGATGGTTATAATGTATTCTGTTTTGATTGTGGATGATGACAGACGTATCTGTGAGGGATTATCCAGACATATAGACTGGATGAATAAAGGATTTTGCCAGCCTGTTACGGCATTAAACGGGCATGAAGCCCTGCAGATATTTAAAAAGCAAAAAATAGATTTGCTTATAACAGACATCCGTATGCCCCTTATGTCGGGTCTTGAACTGGCAGAGCGGGTGTCACGCCAGTACGGCAACACTTCAATTGTTATACTTAGCGGATACAATGATTTTGAGTATGCCAAAACCGCAATGAAGTTCGGCATAAAGCACTACCTGACAAAGCCAACGGATCTCGGCCAGTTTTCGGCTTTGCTTGAAGAAATAAAAAACGAACTGGATGTAAAACACAATAAAAACGAAAAAATAAAAGAGCTGGAGAAAAAATACAGCACCGCCATAGATATTCTTATAGAACAATTCTTCATTGACCTGTCCCTCGGTGCAATTAAAAAAGTCAGTGTACTGGATTCTTTCTTTCAGGAGTATGACCTTAATTTTCACTATCCATATTACAACATTATATCAATAAAAATATACGACATTGAAAACCAAACCGGCAAGCTTCGTAAATATGAAGCAAACCAGTACATGGCTTCCATTAAAAATATTATCAGCATAACTCTTAACGCGCACGATCTCGTGTATTATACTTTTTCGCTGAAAAGTGATGTAATAAACATAGTTATAAACAGTGAAGGCATCGATGTTGTCAATCTGGCGGCTGAAAACATTCTGAACAACATAAGGTCAATATCGGGAGCCACTGTGGCAATCGCAATAAGTGAATGCGTTACCGACATTGAACATCTTTCAATATGCTATAACCAGACAGAGGAAATGTATTCATTAATATTACTGAAGAACCTTTCAGGCATCATACAGTACAGCCCGGTTAAGAAGGAAATTCCCTCAAAGGTTGACTATATAAAGGAAAAGGAAAAACTGCTACTGTCCTGCCTTATGAACGCTGAAGCGGACAAAGCCCTCAATATGGTGGACAGCATTTTCCAGCCACTGTATAAAAGCACTGCCACCCTTGATAATGTCAGGGAACATTTTGTCAGGGTCTTTTTCGCTGTTGAATCGTATCTTAAGGAACATAATGTCAACTTATACGATATTACCGAAGAAGAAATATCCGTATTGAAAAAGGCGCAGGAATTCAGCAATGTAGAAGAATTTGTAAACTGGGTCAAGGCATTGGTTCTGAAAATCACGGATTACATCAACAATTCAAAGGTTCCCTGCAGCAACAGGCTTGCAGAACTGATAAAGAAATATATTGAAGAAAACTATATGCATAATATTTCACTTTATACTGCCTCTGAGAAAATATACCTAAGCCCCACATATATAAGTAAAATATTTAAAAAGGTTACTGGCAGCAATTTTGTAGAATATCTTACAACTGTGCGGATGGAACAGGCCAAAAAGCTATTGCTTGATTATAATTACAAGATATATGAAATTGGTGGCCTCGTTGGTTATAAAAGCATCAAACATTTTTCGCAGGTTTTTAAAAAATACACCGGCATGACGCCCACAGAATTCAGAAAAGGTATTAATCCGGCAAGGGGTGACAACCAATGATGAACTCTTTCAAAAAGCAGGCCCTTATGCGGAATCTTATAGTTATTACTGCCCTTGTCCTGCTTCCTGTGGTTATATTAAGTTCCCTTTATTATTATAATTCGATTAATTATATCCGGGAGCAGGAAATCAAGACGGACATTAAGTATCTTTCCCTTGCAGGGCAATCCATTGATACGGTTTTAAACGATATAACATATGTAATTTCATTGCTGGAATTCGACAGCTTCATGAATGAGGCCATCGAGGGTCTTATTGAAGACAGCGGAAATATCTCACCCACAAAATATATATATCTGAATTCCGTCTGGGGAAACACGTCAAGGGCACTCATGTCGAAGCCTTATATAAGCTCTGCCTATTTTTATATTGACAGGAACCCCCAGTTTGTGTTTACGACACAGGGTATCAGCAAAACAGAGGATTTAACGGATAAAAGCTGGCTCGATTCCTATGTAGGCAAACCAGACGATATTTTTTACTGGTCTGAATTAAGAAAGTTTTCCGACACCGGTCATGAGGATAAGAATATAATATCAATTTTCAGAAAGGTTCCTATTTTAAGTAATATAGGTGAAGCAAAGGGTGTTGTGGTGGTCAATATTAATCAGAACTACTTTGATTCACTGTTATCGAACATTCCTGATATCGAGAATAAAAAACTTTATATCCTTGATGACAGGTCAAATATAATATATCAGAATTCGAACGATCCATATGAAATGTATGTTGATGTAAACCAATTGAGTTCATTTCAGGAAAAGGAAAAACCAGAGATAAAAAAAGTAGGCAATAATAATTTTTTAATTTCAATTACCCAATCGGGCTATTACGGCTGGAAATACATATCCGTCATTCCCATGGATACGCTTATGGGCAAGCTGGCATATGTCAAAAGAATAAGCTTTCAGGTCATGCTGGTATCGTTGCTGATAAGCATTCTTTTGTCCTTTATCTATGCATATGAGAACTACAGGCCGGTAAAAACCCTCATTGAGGTTATATCCCAGCATGAGCAGGGAAAGGACATCTCAAATATCAATTTCAAAAGAAACAATGAATATAAGTACATTATTTATAACGTTATCAATAATTTTATTGAAAAGAATGAGATAAAAAAGAAGCTGACGGAAGAAAAGCTTCTCCAGAAGGAAACCCAGCTTTATGCATTGCAGTCACAAATTAACCCTCATCTTTTATACAATGTCCTTGATACCATTAACTGGGAGGCAATAAACCTTTTAGGTGTAGACAACAATATTTCAAAAACAATAATCAATCTTGCCGATAACCTGAGATACATAACAAACCAATCGAACAATCTGGTGAGTTTCGCCGAGGACTTAAAGCACCTC
>JAAYGP010000017.1 GCA_012727625.1 Clostridiaceae bacterium | reverse complement strand
CAATAAAAGATATTATGCTGATATCAATCAGCATTAATATAATATCAACCGGTCCGTTTAATCCCAAATAATTTCCTACAACTGTAAAAAAATCAGTAATGTTATCTACACCCGCCACTAACGCTCCCCCGCCAGACTTCATATAATACTATTATTGTACAACACATTTACCCTATTCTCAAGAAAGGTATCCGGAACTCTAAATACCCAGGCATTTGCTGTTATTGTTCACACCCTGATTCAGTTACTGATTAGATCAGATATTGTGCAATAGCGGAAACAAGAGCCTCATTCGCAAGAGCTGATAATTTAAGGCTCAAGCAAGCCGAAACTCGCAAAATTGCATACGGAAATAATAATGTATGTCGCATTATTGCTCAAACAGTCGGCTTTCATTCCTCGGTTCTCTCTATACATCTCTAAACTTCATTCCGCTAAAGTTTCCTTCTGTTTCACAAAATCTTTCAACAGAACCTGTGAACAGTAACTATTAACATTTATTCGCAGGTTACGGGCTAATCAATAAAAAGAACCTGCATACACTTCTTTTTCAGGCTAATTTCCAGATTATGTATCTATCCCTTAACAGATTATCCTTAATGTGATTATAACTTTTTCCTGTGGTAATTGGTACTACTTTGCTCTCTTTGTAATATAATTGCAAAAAAAAGTGCGGCAAAAGCCGCACTTTTTACTGTTTAACTTTCTCAACCAGACTTGCAAAACCGGCTGCATCATTAACAGCCATATCAGCCAGGACCTTTCTGTTCAGTTCAATTCCAGCTTTTTTCAAACCATTCATAAAACGGCTGTATGTTAAGCCATTCATTCTGGCAGCAGCATTTATTCTGGTTATCCATAATTTTCTGAAATCCCTCTTTTTTGCTCTTCTGTCACGGTATGCATATACAAGGGATTTCATAACAGCCTGATTTGCTATTCTGTATGATTTACTCTTTGCTCCGAAATAACCTTTCGCAAGCTTTAAAACCTTTTTATGTCGGACTCTGGAAGTAACCGCTCTTTTTACTCTTGCCATTCTTCACACCTCTTTCCGTTATTTATACGGCAGCATAACTTTTATTACAGCCGAGTTTGCATCCGATGCTACAGTTGATTTACGTAAATTTCTTTTACGTTTTGTTGTTTTTTTGGTAAGAATATGGCTTTTATATGCTTTATTTCTTATAACCTTACCTGTACCAGAGATTCTGAATCTTTTTTTGGAAGCACTATGGCTCTTCATTTTTGGCATGGAAATATCCTCCTCCATTCTTCATACTGGTTGCTTCAAATGCGTCGGGTGCTTATTTATAAAGGCTTTACTGGCAAACGACCCCGTTTGATTATTATTTTTCCTTTATGGGAGTAAATACAACCGACATGCTCCTGCCTTCCATGACGGGCTTTTTCTCCATTTTTCCATATTCCTTCAGCTGTTCCGCAAACCTCTCGATTACTTTGTAAGCCATGGATGCAAACTGCATTTCCCGTCCTCTGAACCGTATGGATACTTTTACCTTATCCCCGTCCTGAAGGAACTTCAGCGCGTTCTTCAGTTTAAATGAAAAGTCATGCTCTTCTATTTTCGCAGACAACCTGATTTCCTTTACTGAAATATTGGTCTGCTTTTTCTTTGCTTCTTTTTCCTTTTTGGACAATTCATAAAGGTATTTACCATATTCCATTATTTTGCAAACCGGGGGATTTGCATTCGGTGAAATTTTAACCAGGTCCATATCCCTTTCATTGGCCTTTAACTGGGCATCTCTGGCGGATACAATCCCGATCATTGTGCCGTCGAAATCAATCAACCTGATTTCTTTATCCCTGATTTGATTATTCACCTGAATCTGACCTTTTTTAATAAAAAACACCTCCGCATTCTTTTAGGCCTGATAATAATTTTACAGCCCTATTCGCCATCATCATTCATGGTGATATAAGGCGTATTTGTTGAATAACCCAACCCGCGGCAAAAGTAAAAACAATTTTGCACCGCAAGCTTAGTTAATGGTTCGCTCTCTGGCAACAGCCACATAACCATGTAGCCGTCCGGAACGGATCAAAAAAGCAGGCGAAATCCACTTCACCTGCTCAAAACCACAGCAAAAATGCTCCGTTTAACCCTGAAATCTCTCTGATACAGGGTGAGAAGTGGAAACTTCTACTTTGTTGACAAATAGAACTATACAATAAAATCAGACATTTGTCAAGAAAATTTTCATAAATGAACAGCTCTGTCTGATCGATTTATGATAATGTCTCATTGTACCACACATGATTATGTCCCACCTGAAAAGTATAGTATAATAAAACTTTCATATCTTATGTAAAGGGTGGTTACAATTGAGAAAGGTTGAATTGACAATGGAAGAAAATAATAAATACCTAACTATTTGCACAATATCTTTTAGCAT
>JAAYGP010000161.1 GCA_012727625.1 Clostridiaceae bacterium | reverse complement strand
GATGAGCTTAAAAAGACTTTTATGCTGCTTAACGAATTGGCACCTCAGCCCGGGGTTGTCAAAGCCTTTCAGCGGCGTTATGATTTTTTTAACATAAAGGTTCTATTAAAAGCTGAATTGCAAGGTATGGAAACTCCCTCAATTCTTGTTGAGACAGGTAATTTTGAAAAGGATGAGATTATAAGGATTATCAGGGATAGATTCTACGAAGAATTAACCCCGGATATGCGGGACACCATCCATAATGTTTATGATGTTTTTTCAAGGACCCGTGATCCCCAGGTAATTGATTTACTGCTTGACAAGGCATCATTCAGCCAGTTTGCGTCAGATCTTCTCAATATAGACAATGCTTTTCTCCAAAGCATTGCAAAATTAACCATTGACATTACAAATTTAAAAATGTTTGTAAGAGCACGGGCAATAAACAAAACAACAGACTTTCTTAAAAAAATCTTGCTTGAGGGGGGAGAAATCCCCGCAGAGCTATATTTGGATAACGCTGAAAAGCCTGTTGAAGTTTTGACAGAAGCCCTGCGAGAAACAAGGTACAGGGATGTTGTAAAAAAAGGTCTGGATCTGTACAAGGAAAAAGGAAATTTGTCCAGCCTTGAGAAACTGTTGGATAATTTTTTCATGGAGTTTTTATACCAGGCTAAATTAATTACAGTGGGTGTTGAGCCTTTTGTTGTTTATCTGTATGCAAAGGAAACAGAGATTAGAAATGTCCGGATCATAATGACAGGAAAGATTAACAATCTTCCTGTGGATCTGATACGGGAAAGGTTGCGTTTGGGTTATGTATAAAATTGGAGTAATCGGAGAAAAAGATGCGGTGCTGGGTTTCAAGGCACTGGGGTTTTCGGTTTTTCCCGTGAAGAATAAGGAACAAGCCGCATCAGTGCTGCATAGGCTTGCTTCGGACAATTACGCCGTAATTTATATAACGGAGCAAACTGCTGCCGGTATTAAGAACGAGATTGATCAATACCGTGAAAATCGTTTTCCGGTGCTTATTCCAATACCAGGCATTCAGGGAAGCCTTGGCATTGGCATGCAGGGAATAAAAAAATCCGTTGAAAAGGCTGTAGGCGCAGACATTCTTTTCCGTGAGGAATAAAAGTTTACAGATTGCAGCAAGACGAGTTAAGCGTTTTATATGCGGAAATTCAATTTTGAAAATTGTCAACTTTATTATATTTAATGATGTATTTACCGAAACACTGAAAGTGAGGGATATGGTTTGAGCCAGTGAAAAATAGTCAAGGTATCCGGACCCTTGGTTGTAGCTGAAGGAATGCGTGATTCCAATATGCTTGACGTTGTTCGCGTCGGTGAGTACCAGCTTATTGGTGAAATATTGGAAATCCACGGGGACCGTTCATCCATACAGGTTTATGAAGAAACCTCCGGTCTGGGGCCGGGCGGCCCTGTAGTGTCAACGGGAGTTCCTTTAAGCGTTGAACTGGGGCCGGGCCTTATAGGAAATATATTTGACGGAATACAACGTCCTTTGGAAGCTATGAGGGAGATAACCGGAAACAATATAACCCGGGGTGTTAATATTGCTGCTCTCAGCCGGGACAAAAAATGGCCGTTTAAGCCCACAGTCGGTAAAGGGGATAAGGTTGTTGCCGGGGACATAATTGGTACTGTTCAGGAAAACAACATATTTGAACACCGTGTTATGGTTCCATATGGAATTGAGGGGACCGTGCAGGAGATTTTTAACGGTGAGTTTACTGTGGAGGAAACTGTGGCTGTTATAAAAACAGACAACGGTGATTCTGTTAATATTACCATGATGCAAAAATGGCCTGTTCGTAAAGAGCGGCCATATAAGGAAAAGCTCCAGCCCAATGAACCGATGATAACAGGCCAGAGAATTATAGACACCTTGTTTCCGATAGCAAAAGGTGGTGTTGCGGCAATTCCCGGCCCTTTCGGAAGCGGGAAAACCGTTGTGCAGCATCAGCTTGCAAAATGGGCCGATGCCGATTTGGTTGTTTATATAGGATGCGGGGAGCGGGGCAATGAAATGACAGATGTTTTAATGGAGTTCCCTGAGCTTAAGGACCCTAAAACCGGTGAATCCCTTATGAAGAGGACTGTTTTAATTGCCAATACATCAGATATGCCTGTTGCAGCCCGTGAAGCATCCATTTATACCGGTATAACAATAGCCGAATATTTCCGTGATATGGGTTATTCGGTTGCCTTGATGGCTGACTCAACATCACGTTGGGCGGAGGCTCTTCGTGAAATGTCCGGCCGGCTTGAAGAAATGCCCGGTGATGAAGTGTACCCTGCATATCTCTCATCAAGACTGGCACAGTTT
>JAAYGP010000160.1 GCA_012727625.1 Clostridiaceae bacterium | reverse complement strand
ATCACGCACATGTAGGCGCATATATGGCCTACAAGATTTTAACTGATATGGGAATGAATTTCGAAGAAGCCGGAGAAATCATGCAGGCAATCGGCAACCACGACGAAGACAGTGGCACCGCAGTCAGCAACATTTCCGCCGCTCTTATCCTGGCCGATAAATCCGATGTTCACAGAAGCAGAGTCACCAATACTGATCTATCAACTTTCGACATTCATGATCGGGTTAATTATGCCGTTGTGAAATCAGAACTGAAAGTTGACACCGTAAACATGAAAGTCATTCTGCAACTGGAGATCGATACCGTAATCTGTCCGGTCATGGATTATTTTGAAATTTTTCTGGACAGGATGAAGATGAACATAGGGGCGGCAGAGTTTTTAGGAATGAAATTTTCACTCGTAATAAACGAAAACCAACTGCTGTAAATTATTGTTGACCCTAGTTAACACAGATTATATAATAACATGAGCAGCAGTGGCAACTGTAATTCACTTTAATTTTTCAACCGAAGCGCCACCGGAAAAGTGTATTTGTAAAGTTTTTTACTTTTGTGCTTTATAAATCACCGGCAGTTTAGTGATGAAGGAGGAGAACTTCATGAAAAACAGCGGTATGCTGAAATTTTTTATTGTTATTCTTGTTTTTGCTGTGTGTGCATATTTGGCATATAATGAAGTTAGCAACAACAAAATCCGTACCGGAATTGACATTCGCGGCGGAGTCAGCGCAGTTCTTGAGCCTGATATTCCTGAAGGCTCGCTTACCGCCGATCAGATAGCATCCGGTTTGGAATCTGCTAAAGTAATTCTGGATAAAAGGCTGGAAAGCAAACAAATTTATGACGGAAGTGTAGTTATAGATCCGGTCAACAGAAGAATCAACGTTGACATACCTTTTGCCGCCGGCGAAACGAATTTTGATCCTCAGAAGACAATAAATGAGCTTGGAAGAACAGCTCTGCTTACGTTCCAGGAAGTTGACAGTACAATGGTTGATGAAAACGGTTATTATCTTCCAACGGGAAAAATTGTGCTTCAGGGAACGCAGGTTAAGAATGCATATCCGGCAACAAATGAAAATCGTGAATGGGTTGTAATGCTTGAGCTCGATCCTTCAGGAGTTGAATTTTTTGCAGAAGCTACGGGGAGATTGGTTGGGGAACCCATTGCAATATTTATGGATGATGAATTTATTTCAGCTCCTATTGTAAATGAAAGGATAGACGGAGGAAAAGCAACAATTACCGGGCAAAGAGATTCAAAGGAAGCTGCGGATTTGGCTGCCACTATCCGTTCCGGTGCGCTTCCTTTCAGGCTTGTTGCTGCGAAAGTTGACTCAATCAGCCCCCAGCTTGGACAAGGAGCTTTAAATGTTGCGATTAATGCGGGTATTGTGGGTTTTATACTCATATGCCTGTTCATGCTTGTTGCATACAGATTGCCCGGACTTCTTGCAAACATTGGTTTATTCGGTTTAATTATTCTGACTATTCTGTCTGTTGCCTGGACCGGCATCTCCATTACCCTGCCCGGTATCGGAGGAATAATACTTGCTGTAGGTATGGGTGTTGACGCCAATGTTGTTATTTTTGAAAGAATAAAGGAAGAGTTAAGGGCAGGAAAAACTTTCAGATCTGCCGTTGATGCGGGTTTCGATCGTGCGTTTGCCGCAATTCTTGACTCAAACGTTACCACCCTTATAACAGCGGTGGTTTTATACGCATTGGGATCGGGACCTGTAAAGGGGTTTGCACTAACCCTTGGCATAGGTGTTATATTAAGCTTTTTAACTGCGGTAACGGCAACAAAGGCTATGCTTCAGGCTGTAACCGGTGTGGAATTTGCTAAAAACAAATGGCTGTATGGCGTAAAATAACCGGAGGTGATAAAGTTGTCTAATTTTGATTATATAAAAAATAAAAATATATTTTTCCTGATTTCGCTCATTATTATAGCAACCGGAATTGTATTTTATTTTATTAACGGCTTTCAGCTGGATGTTCAATTCAGCGGTGGAACCAGAATGCTCATAGAAACAAACAGCAAGGTGGATGTAAATAAGGTTGACAATATGGTGGAGGAAGCACTCGGCAAATCCGTCACAGTGCAGATGCTTGACACTTATAACCCGGATGACTCAACCAAAAAGATATATATGCTCCGCCTTGATATTGCCGGTAAGGAAACATTGAGCGAGGAAGAAGGAAGCATTGTTAAAAACATAATTGCCGAGAATTTTGATATGAAGGAAAACGGCAACCAGGATGTTCTCAGCGTTGAACCAAGCATCGGCAGGGAAACGATGATAAGCGGACTTAAAGCGGCCTTGATTGCGTCGGTGTTAATTGTATTTTATGTAACCTGGCGCTTTAGTGCCATGTCCGGTTTGCCGGCTGCCCTTACGGCCTTAGTAGCTTTATTTCATGATATTCTTATTGTAGGTTCATTCTACACCATATTCAGAATTCCGGTTAATGAATTGTTTATTACAGCCATCCTAACAATTTTAGGGTATTCCATAAATGATACAATTGTAATTTACGACCGTATTCGTGAGAACAGCAGGCTTATGAAAAAACAAACCCTTGAGGAAATAGTAAACACCAGCATTAACCAGTCGCTTAGGAGAACAATTAACACAACCGTAACTACTTTAATCGCGGTGATAACATTGTTTATATTTGCGTCGGTTAACAATATTTCTTCCCTTGTTGAATTCAGTCTTCCCATTATTGTAGGTTTTATTTCCGGTGTATATTCATCAATATTCATAGCAAGCCCTCTATGGTTGATGATAAGAAAGTCAGGTTTGCGAAGACTCTGAAGAAAGCGTGATTTTATGACAGGTCCACGGACCTGTCTTTTATGTTTTACGCAAAAGCCCCATTCCCCATCCCTGGTTTTATTATAGGAAGCCCATTATTGTTTAATTCGTGACAGATATTACTATGCTGAGGTACCGCTTTATGAAGATATTGTGCAATAGATTGGATGGAAACTTCAGCCGAATGAAGCTCAGAGATGTATAAAGGGAAGCGAGGAATAGCAAGCCGACTGTTTGAGCAAAAATGCAACATACAATATTATTTCCATATGCATTTTTGCAAGTTTCGGCTTACCTGAGCTTTAATTTACCAGCTCTTGCAAATGAAGCTCTTGTTTCCGCTATTGTGCAATATCTTACCTGTAAGTTACTGAATTAAGGTGTGAACAGAAACCTTGTTTCCGCTATTGCGCAACATCTGACCTGTTAAGTAACTGAATCAGGGTGTGAACAGTAACAATGGATTTACTGATAAATGCTGATATGCCGGCTTTTATTGAAGTCTTCCTGTTATCTGTGATACAATGAAAAAAAAGCCTTAAGAACCCGGCATATAAAAAATAAGGGGAGGAACGTTGTATGGAAAGTGCTTTCTATCCTGTTATTACGGTTGAAAATGAGACAGAATTGGAGTTTTTAACATCCTATTGTGACGAACATAAAATTGAATTTGATTTTCTTGACTACAACCAGGAAAAATTCCCCGCCCGCGTATTATTATATATTTCTGAAGACGATTTAAAACTTTTTCTCGACTCAATTAATGTCTGATTAAACGGTAAAACAAAAAATAAGTTAAATTCAGTGTGTTTTTCTACTTGAAAATATAATCCAGTATCAGAGCACCGACAGTGAGCTCTGCCCATAAATAAAATCCATAGGTAAACAAAGATTTTATTAGCATCGGCATTTCGCTGTAAATGCCCGGATTTAGCATGTCCAGAACAGCCAGGACTGCTGCCGCTCCTGTTAATATAAAAAGGCAGAAGAAACCTGTTTTAATCAAATTTTTTGACATTTTCTTCAGCTTCTTAAAGCTTTCCTGTATTGTTTGTATATGCTGCTGCATCATAATTTCCTTTCTCTTTCTTATAGGCAATAGTTAATTGCTAAACCCCGAAATCCGCTAAAATTCAGCGGTTCCGAGTGTATTTTCTTCTTTAACTCCTCACTTATTTGTGGTAAAATGTAGTTGATGAGTTACATAACCACAAATATTCAAGGAGTTTAAAGCTAATGAATAAACCAAAACAGTTATACTAAATGACATTTTTAACGACTGTCTCAAATCCTTTACTAACGACAAACCAAATTTCTTCACCCTTCTTGACGAAAATCCCGACCTCGATAGCTTCATTCCAGTAACATTCTGGTATCATTTCCATCAACACGAAGGCCGTCCTCGTGAGTATCCATTAACCGCTTTCATCCGTGCGCTGATCATACAGCGAATTTTCTCAATCCCGACTGACAGCCTGCTTCTCATATTTCTGCGATACTCGCGGGAATTTCGAGAGTTCTGCGGCTTCAGGAAAGTCCCCGATGCTTCTAAAATCACGAGGTTTAAGCAGGATTTCCTTGACGACCTGCGGGTCATGTTCGACCATCTCGTCGAATTAACCGAACCGGTATGCCAAGCCATTGACACCGCCCGCGCATCCATGACGATATTTGATACATCCGGCATTGAGGCATACGTCCAGGAGAATAATCCAAAGTACGCGGACTCAATAATAAAGCGGCTTAAAGCTTGGAAGAAAGCTGTTGGAGCACCCAAACACT
>JAAYGP010000159.1 GCA_012727625.1 Clostridiaceae bacterium | reverse complement strand
GCTCTTGAATAGTATATCCTTTCCTGCTCTCAGAAAGTATTGAGAGTATGTGGATTTGTCTTTCGATTTGACGAATATCCGACATTTACTATCACTCCGTTTTTAATTATCTGACTTATGTTTACTTATTTTGATTATACCAATATCTTACTGCATTTGACAAATTTTTTGTATGCTTATGATGCATAACTGTCAATAGTGTTACTGTTTACACCCTGATTCAGTTACTTACAGGTAAGATATTGTGCAATAGCGGAAACAAGAACTAAGAACAAAAAATGAACTTATGGGTATAATTACGGTGATTCAGACAATCCTGCTTTTGCAATTGCTTCCGCAAATACAAGGTCTTCCGGGGTTGTGATTTTAATATTGGAGTAGCTTCCCATGACCATTTGGACTGTATGGCCGAGCCTTTCTACGAGAACACAGTCGTCCGTACCGCGAAATCCGTCGGACAGGGCTTTTTCATGAGCATTTATAAGAATTTCCTTTTTAAATGCCTGGGGTGTTTGAACTGCCCACAGCAGCCTGCGGGCAAGTGTTTTTTCCACAACGCCGCGTTTGTCAGCCTGTTTTATTGTGTCTTTCACAGGCACACCCGCACAGGCAGCTCCACTTATTCCCGCGGCCGATACTGACTCTTTAATGATGTCCACCGTAACAAAAGGCCTGGCACCGTCATGCACGCAGACCAATTCCGCATTGGAGGACACTTTTTTAAGCCCGTTATAAACTGATTCCTGCCTGTCCGCTCCTCCATCGACTACAGATTTGATTTTTTGAAATCTATACGGGGTAAGAATGCATTCATCGAATTGTTTATGCTCTTCCTTGTTTATTACGACAATTATTTCAGAAATGAACCCGGACTTTTCAAAAACTTCAAGCGTATGTGCCAGCACCGGTTTCCCGGACAGCGGCAAGTATTGTTTATTTGTGGAAGTTTTCATGCGGCTTCCTGTTCCTGCCGCAACAATTATGGCGGTTGCTTTATATAATTTATTCATTGGTATATTCTATCCTTCCTGACAGCAACGCATATTTTTGAGTAAGTTTACTTATGGGGCTGAAGACCATGATAATTTAATCCGGATATGATGAAACAGAGGCAACCTGGCAGTTAAGGCGTTTATCAAATAAGCGCTGTATAAAGGATCAATTTGTATATTAAAAAAATTGCATGCTTGTTTGTATTGGTAAAAAACCAAGCTACGCAATTTGTCCTGATGCTTTTTTGTATTATTTGACAACGGTCAGACCGGGCTCTTTAAATTTCGCGAAAATCATCCTCCCGGCTGATGTTTGCAATACACTGGTTACAACAATATCCACTTCTGAACCTTTATATTTATTTGCGCCTTCAACAACAACCATAGTGCCGTCATCAAGATATCCTATGCCTTGGCCGTTTTCTTTCCCTTCCCGGATTATTTTAACGGTCATTTCCTCGCCGGACACGGCAAGAGGTTTTAACGCATTGGAAAGATCGTTAATATTAAGAATAGGAATGCCCGCAATGGTCGCAACCTTGTTCAGGTTGTAGTCGTTTGTGACAATGCACGCCTTTTCCTCTTTGGCAAACTGCATCAGTCTCTCGTCTACCTCAATATTGGGATCAAGCTTTGTTTTGGCGATTTTAACAGGAATAATGGAATCTTTCTTAAGACTGTTTAACACATCAAGTCCGCGACGGCCCTTAACCCTGACCAGATCATCATGCGAATCGGCAAGGTGCCTTAGCTCCTCAAGAATAAAGTCCGGAACTATTAATTCACCTTCCAAAAATCCCACCCGGCATATATCCAGAATTCTGCCGTCAATAATTACACTCGTATCAAGCACCTTGCAATTGTGATGGTGACGTTTCCTGAATTCCAGAATATTCTCGTTTTTCTTTGACAGGGTAAGAAAAACCCCACAGCTTCCAAACAGAATGTTTGAGATAATTGTAAGCGGTATCCCAATAACCTGTATTTTCATTAAAGCAACGGAAAGAAGATTTGCGACGATAAGACCGGCGATAAGGCCGGCAACACAAATCATCAACTCGTACAGCGTGAGAGCTTGCAACAGTTTCTCGACTTTTTCCATGGAACATGCCACAATACTTACTATCCTGCCCCCGATATACAGCATAATTACGCCAAATGCCACTGAAGCCGCAACCATTATACCAATACTTACATAGGATTCCAGGCTTGTACCGGTCCTGATAAACACAAAACGCGTCACAGTAAGTCCTGTCGTGGCGCCAACAATGGCAAAAGCATATTTCATAGCTTTCTCCAACATCAAACCGACTCCCAACATCTTATTCAAAAGAAATACACTTTTTATGTATATTAATCGGCACATTCTCCGTATATTGTGCCATACGGATTTAAAAAGACCTTAACCTGAAAAAGCGTATTGTTATTCCTCCTGAATATAAATGTTCCTCCTGAATTATCGGTGTTTTATACGCTTATTTTAAAATTAATCAATTCTTCTACTTCGCTGGGTTTCATATTTTCTGCGAGAACCAGTTCACTGATAAGAATTTGTTTGGCACTGTTAAGCATTTTACGCTCACCGGTGGACAAGCCTTTCTGTCTCTCCCTGATGATTAAATTCTTAACAACCTCAGCCACATCGAAGACATTACCGCTTTTTATTTTCAACATGTTCTCACGGTATCGTTTATTCCAGTTTGACGGTTCTTCTTCAACTCCACCTTCCAGGGAACTTATAACCTTGTCCGCAACAGATTTGTCAATAACACTACGAATGCCTACTTCTCCGGCACTGTTAGTAGGAATCATGACTTTCATCTCACCAACAGGCATCCTCATGACATAATAACTTTTCTTCTCCCCAAGAATTTCCTTTTCCTCAATGGATTCGATTATTCCCGCACCGTGCATGGGATATACGATTTTGTCTCCAACGGCATACATGTCTACACTCCCTTTTAGCATTCATACACCCTGGTTCGTTCTTTATTGCGACGCATCCTCAATAATTCAGACACGCATACCAATATTCAATACGCATTACGGCTGAAAAATCGGCCTGCATTTTTCCAAACCAAGGATGCTGTATGGTGTCATGCTAAATCATTAAACATGTGTTTATTAATAATTTCTCTATTGCAATTATATATGAAAACCCGCATAACATACAGGGGTTTATATATTAGTATACTACAAAGAAAAATAAATGTCAAAAACAGTGAAACTGTAGTTTGTGTCAAGTAAACGTGGGCAAATTATTTTCTATTCCTTTTTACTGTAGTTTAAAGCTTAATTAATTTTCCTAATGTATAGCCAAAAAGGTAAAAATGCTACGCATTTTTGTATAAAAAAAACCTTTACGGCATAAACAGTTCCCCTCTTGGCTTACGCTGGATTCCTTCTGTTTATTCCTCAGTGCCTTGACATATCCTACACCTCAGCTATTTCCATTTCGGCAGACAATGAAGGAAAAT
>JAAYGP010000158.1 GCA_012727625.1 Clostridiaceae bacterium | reverse complement strand
TGTTTCGCAGATAAGAGTAGGAGAGTCAAAACAAGCTTCAACAGGGAACAATGCTGAATTTATATGCGTAGCAGAAATGTCCGTTGATATACATCTGCTTAACCTCAGGATTTGCGATATTTGTGGTTATGTAACTCATCAACTACATTTTACAACAAATAAGTGAGGAGTTAAAGAAGAAAATACACTCGGAACCGCTGAATTTTAGCGGTTTGCGGGGTTTAGCAATTAACTAAATTATTAAAGTAACTTGAAAGGAGGTGGGGAAGTGGTATACAAAAGCCAGCAATCGTTAATGCCGGGCATCCTGGATTCTGGCGGGGGAGTTTTGTTAAAAAGCCGGAAAATGTGGGATAATAGCTTTTCAAAGGTTTTAAACAGCAAAATGCGCTCCCTTGAAACAGGGGACATAAAAAGCAGAGGTAAAGGCATCGGGATGAAAAGACCTCTTTCAACCGGTCCGGGCAGCAATTCAGACAGCGATAAACAATATACGGAAATAACAGATGACAAATCTGTAAAAATCGAAGAGGTTAAAAAACCGATAAGAGATTTAAAACCAATGAAAAGAGCTGAATCCGACAAGGACACAACTTGCGTCGGGCCGGACACAGTAAATGAAAACGTGGTTTTACATGCGGATGATTTGAAAAGGGCGAAAGAGCTTCAATATGCTCTGGACCAGATTCTTGATTTGCTTAAAAAACTCCTGCTTTTTACGGAAGCAAATCTGGCAGAGGAAGACTGTTTTTCCGATGGAACCGCGGGCTTTCCGAAGGTGTCATCAGGTTCGCAAAATGCTGCTGTGCCTGACATGTTAAGGGCCGAGCTTCAAAATATGCTTTGTGCGGCTGAACAACTTGAGGGGACAAAAACCTCGGAAATTGCCGTTAAATTTGCCAGCAGGCTGATTGAGCTTTTTGATGATGAAAAGTTTGCTGAAATGATTGAAAAAATCAGCGTACGCCCTGATTCAGCCCTGAAAAACCATCAGGAAGAAACAGTGAATCTTCTAAGAAAGATGCTTAACGAAGCTGAAAAAGCAAAAATGGATATTACAAGCGAATCAATTGATGAGATTATAATACCGGCCATGAATTCAAAAATGACGCAACAGGCAGGTAAAGGCTTAAATCAACAGCAGGCTGAAAACTCAGAAGAACAACAGCCAAAAGCAACCCTTTCCGCGGAGCGGAATCATCCGGTTGAACCTGCTGCTTTTAAGCCGGTAAATAATCCCGTAAGCCAAAGGAATGAAACAGAAGAAATTTTCGCCTTTGCAAAGCCCAGGCAAGAGAAAACATCGGTTTCGGATTTTATTTCCCGACCGGATATGGCATCTTTTACCGATGCAATAAAATCCGAAGATATGCCCGTTAAAGCGGACAGCATCATCAGGGAGCCTGTTGACGCAGGGACATTTGTTGCAAGGCAGGTTGTTGAAAAGATTGAAACCCTTGCAGGTGAAAGTAAAAAGGAAATTGTTCTGCAGCTGAAGCCGGACAGCCTGGGGAAAATTACATTAAGAGTAATTCATGAACGGGGTGAAATTGTCGCGCGTTTCGTGGCTGAAAACGATCAGGTAAAATCGATTCTGGAAAACAATATGCAGATGCTGAAAGATTCACTGCAAAGAAACGGAGTTTCGGTACAAAACCTTTCAGTATCGGTCGGCCAGCAAAATGAAGGCCGGAATACCGGCGATAATCCGGGATGGAACAGTGAACCCGTCATTAAAAGGTATATGGCGGAAAAAGTTACCGTTATCGCTGCGGGTCATGAAACATATGGCTTAAGTGGTCTTACAGGGAGCATGTTTGATGGCGGTGAACCGGAAATTGACCTGACTGCATGAAAGGGGAGGTGAATAAGATGCCATATACAAGCTTAGTGGGCCAGAATTCAATTGAAGATATTATAAGCCTGCAGGAGTCCTCAAAATCCAGCCGTGGAGTCAGTGATGAGCTTGGAAAGGATGATTTTCTCAAGCTTTTAATCACGCAGCTTCAAAATCAGGATCCTATGGAACCAATGGAGGATCAGGATTTTATTGCTCAGATTGCCCAATTCAGTTCCCTGGAGCAAATGCAGAATCTTAATAAATCCTTTTCATACTCCATGGGGTTTTCTTTGATGGGTAAATAC
>JAAYGP010000157.1 GCA_012727625.1 Clostridiaceae bacterium | reverse complement strand
TCATTGATTCATGCGCCAAAATAGTAAGACCTGCTAATTATCCAAGAAATGTTCCGGGCAAGGGCCGGATTATAATAGAAAAAAATGGAATAAAAATTGGTATTCTAAATCTTATCGGCCGTATTTACATGGATCCTGCCAGTGACTGCCCTTTTTTGACAGCGGACAGGGAAATATCCTACTTAAGGCAGCAATGCCGGGTAATAGTGGTGGATTTTCATGCGGAAGCAACCAGTGAAAAGATTGCTTTGGCCCATTACCTTGACGGTCGGGTAAGCGCTGTTCTCGGAACCCATACACACGTCCAGACTGCCGATGAGAAAATAATGGATGAGGGAACCGCCTATATTACCGATGTAGGGATGACAGGACCTTCTGAAGGGATTATTGGTGTTGACAGAAAACAAATTATGAGCAAATTTATTACCGGTTTACCCTACCGTTTTAAACCGGCTGGCGGTAATACCTGCCTTAATGCTGTTTTAATAACAATTGATGAAAAAACAGGAAAAGCAACAAATATTTTACGTATATCTGAAAATTACAGGTCTGTGGAGAACAGTTTTTTAACCGAAGACACGAATAATTTATAACCGTGAATGAACCGTTTGTTTCCGTTTAATTTCCGGTACGATTTAGCTTTAATCATAAACAGAATAGAATTTGAATATTATTGGTATGCAAATGACCATATTAAAATAAAAGAAGTTTAATAAATTATAAAATTTTAAGCAATAAAAATTACAGGAGAGTTTTTATGAATTACCTGGAAAAGTATAATATTTGGGTCGAAAATCCTTATTTTGATGAAGAAACCCGATTGGAGCTTATGGCAATAAAGAACGATGAAAAGGAGATTGAAGAACGATTTTACAGAGAGCTGGAGTTTGGCACAGGAGGACTCAGAGGCATCATAGGTGCAGGCACCAATCGCATGAACAAGTACGTTGTAAGGAAAGCTTCCCAGGGATTATCAAATTTTATTCTGAAGCGGAATATTTCTTCCCCGTCGATTGCAATCGCTTATGATTCCAGGCATAGATCAGCGGAGTTTGCCGTGGAGAGTGCCAGGGTGTTTGCCCGGAACGGTATTAAATCATATTTGTTTGATGGACTAAGGCCCACTCCCGAGCTGTCTTTTGTTGTCCGGCACCTTAATTGCAGCGCGGGTGTCGTTATTACCGCAAGCCATAACCCAAAAGAATACAACGGATATAAAGTCTATGGGAAGGATGGCGGCCAGCTGCCCTTAAGCTTATCTGAGGTTGTTATGGAGGAAGTTAATAAAATCAGGGATATTACTTCCATTAAAGTTATGGATTTTAATGCGGCAAAGGAAGCAGGGCTTATTGAAATGATTGGACAGGAGATTGATGATGAGTACATTGAATCATTAAAGACATTATCAGTTTTAAAGATCGATCAGGAAGTACTTGATAAGTGCCGTATTATTTATACGCCAATACACGGGGCGGGTAACATTCCTGTGAGACGGATATTGAAGGAAACCGGTTTTAATAATATTTATGTCGTTCCGGAGCAGGAACTTCCGGATCCTGATTTTTCGACCGTTAAATATCCGAATCCGGAGGAGAAGGCTGCTTTTGTGCTTGCTATTTCCATGGCAAAGGATATGGATGTGGACTTAATCATCGGAACAGATCCGGATTGTGACAGAGTTGGTGTTGTTGTAAAAAACAGGAATGGTGAATATGTAACCCTTACCGGTAACCAGACCGGTTGCCTGTTGATGGAATATATACTTCAGGGATTGAAACGGCAGGGTAAATTACCCCCGAACGGCTTTGTGGTAAAAACCATAGTAACCACCGAGCTGGCCCGGAAAATCGCAGATTTCTATAATGTAAAGCTTGTGGAGGTTTTAACAGGATTTAAGTTTATAGGCGAACAGATTTTGCACAGGGATGAACAGGGCAATGAAAAGTTTATATTTGGTTTTGAGGAAAGCTACGGATATCTTGCCGGAACATTTGTAAGAGACAAGGATGCGGTGGTTGCCTCAATGCTGATTGCGGAAATGTATGCCTGGTATAAATCCCGTAACCTGACGTTATACGATGGTATAATGGAGTTGTATGATAAATACGGATACGAAAAGGAAGGATTGGATTCCTTTACCCTGGATGGCAGGGAAGGCGTTGAAAAAATCCAAAATGCCATGAATAGACTCAGGGATGAACAACCCTCCATGTTTGGGAATATTGCTGTAAAAGCCATCAGGGATTATGAAAAAAAGATTAGAATTGATATTGAAAATGGTACAGCGGAACCAATGGAACTGCCAAAATCAAATGTGCTCTATTATGAAACAAAAGAAGGCTTTTGGTTCTGTATCAGGCCATCCGGCACTGAACCAAAGATTAAAATATATTATGGAGTATCCGGCGCTTCACCGGTAATGTCCGAAGAAGCATTAAACAATCTTAAAAAACAAGTTCTTTCAAAAATCAGGCCTTTACTGAGCTGATTTAAAAAACAGGGATTACTGTTTAACAGCCATATGACTGCTTAAATTTTGGAATACTGTGAGGTTATAATGAATTCATTGGTAAGCGACAGTAAAATAAGCTTTTTTGGGGAATTTACGGACAAAGATACCGAAAATGAATTTATAAATTGGTATATACTGGGCTCTGTAAATCATTTGAGAGTAATATCAATAATTTTGGGTATACTTAATTCATTATTCATAATTCCTGATTATTTTATTAATGCCAGTAAAACTACCATTAACTATATAATTGCGGGCCGGTCTGTTTTTATTATAATAGTTCTGATTTTTGCTTTTATTATTAAGAAAATCAAAAATCATCAAAGTATCATAATATGGATAACTTTATGTGAAGCGCTTGCGGTGGTTTTATTCCTTTTCGTTTACTATATATACGAATCTCCTGACTTTCTAATACAGGCATTTGGCGCAATAGCTATCGTAGTAGCTTTTTTCATGGTCCCGAACAAATGGGTTAATACCGCTGCAGTTTCCATGATGCTTATTACAGGTTTCTTTATAGTGTCTTTCCTGAATAATGCAAACGAAGAACGTTCTGATTTTGTGGCAGGATCTATTTATCTCCTTATTCTTTTTATTGCAAGCTTGTATATATCATTGCGAAACAATATAAATGAGAGAATTCAGTATATAAACAGAAAAGAGTTAATCAGGCTTTCCGAGACCGATCCGTTGTCGGGCGTGTACAACAGGTTAAAGATGGACCAGGAATTGAAAAAATGGGTGGAATACTCAAAACGTTATTCACTTCCGCTCACAGTCGCCATTTTTGATTTTGACAATTTTAAAAATGTTAACGATACGTATGGACATCTTGTGGGGGATAATATAATCACGGATTCCGCTGCATTAATAAAGCAGAAAATCAGACATAGTGATGTTTTTGCCCGCTGGGGAGGCGAAGAGTTTATGCTGCTTCTGCCCAATACAGATGTGCATAGCGCCATGGAGTTGGTAAACAGAATCCGGAGTGAAGTTGAAAAACATATTTATCCGGACGAAACAAAAATAACCTGCAGCATAGGCCTGGCAGAATTATTGCATGATGATGATGTGGTCAGTTTCATTCAAAAAGCGGATAAAGCATTATATATTGCCAAGGTCGAGGGGAAAAACAGGGTGGCAGTATATGGATTGGACTAAATAAAAATGTTATAATTATTATGCATAGAGTACAAATTTTGACAAGAAAATATCAATATGCTAAAATAGCATGAATGATGTCGAAAAAAGTATGTCTAACTATCATATAATCAGAAAGCCGATAAAGAAAGAGAGCCATAAATTTAGGATGTTTATTTTTTTATTTGTTCTTTGTTGGGAGGCAACTGTAGGTGCGGAGGGTTAACTTGGATAAAATCCAGCCCGGGACAATACTTAAAAAGACAATAATAACCCTTGAAGGGAAAGTGTTGCTCGCTTCCGGAATGGAGCTTACAGAAGAATACATCAGAAAACTTCAGGCCAATGGAATAAGTGAAGTATACATAGAGGATGAAATTTCAAAGGATATTAGCATACCTGAGGTTGTACGTGAGGATATTGTTATCGAAGCCAAAAGCATGGTAAAGGTAATGATGAGCAAGCCGTCCATAAAAAATAGCATAGACGGCAAACAGATAATGGAAATTGTGGACAGAATTATATCCAACATACTTGCCAACGGAGACATAATAGCAAGTCTTTCTGATATTCGTTCAGTTGATGACTACACTTTTTCACACAGCGTTAATGTCTGCATTTATTCGTTAATAATAGGAATTGGTATGGGATTAACAGGGGAAAAGCTCAGAGAGCTCGGTGTGGGAGCAATCCTGCATGATATCGGTAAGGTGATGGTCCCCCAGGAGATTCTTAATAAACCACTGCATCTAAGCTCAGACGAGTTTGAGGAAGTAAAAAGACATACATATTACGGATATGAAATTCTGAGAAACACCAATGGAATCAGCATGATGGCATCATATATAGCTCTTGGGCATCATGAGCGTATGGACGGCAGTGGTTATCCCTATCAGCTGAAAGGCAACAATATTCATAAATATGCAAGAATTGTTGCTGTTTCTGATGTGTATGTTGCATTAACCTCGGAAAGGATCTACAGAAAAAAACTTATGCCCTATGAAGTTATAAACTACATTACTTCTCTTAGCAACCACCATTTTGACAAGAATGTGGTGGATGTTTTTATTCGCTATGTCGCCTATTACCCTGTTGGAACCGCTGTTATTCTTAACACCGGAGAAAAAGGGATTGTATCGAGATATAACAAATATTTTCCCACCCGGCCCACTGTAAGGGTGGTAATGGATGAAACGGGGAAAAAGCTCCCAAAGTACAAAGAGGTGGATTTAACCGAAAAGCAGCAGTATAGTATTGTAGATATTTGGGATATCTGAATTTGTTTGGAGGGGAATATGCAATTAACTCAAATTAAAAATCTGAAACAAGGCGAGTCGGTTTACGGAATATATATTTTACGTAATAAAGAGCTGAAAGAGGCATCAAACAAAAAGCAGTACATTGCTCTGATTTTCATTGATTCAACAGGAGAAATCAGCGGTAAAATATGGGATGTGAATGAAACGCTTTACAACTCGCTTAATCTCAATAAACTGTATAAAATATACGCTAAGGTGGACAGCTGGAAGGAAACGCTGCAGCTTAATATAATAAAAATACAGCTTGCAGAACAAAGCATCCAGAATAGAATAGCGGAATTTGTGCCATCTGCACCCTTGCCGCCTGAAGTAATGCTCAGGGAAGTATATTCTTACGCCTCCAAAATTGATAATACGGATATTAGAAGACTTGTTCTGAAATTACTTAAAGATAAAGAAGATAAACTTTTGTTTTATCCTGCGGCGCGTTCACTTCATCATTCAGTGAGAAGCGGGCTTTTGTATCATATTGTAAGAATGCTGAAAGTCGCCGAAAAATTGAAGGATGTTTATGATGAAATAAACATCGGACTTTTGTATGCCGGTGTGTTGATTCACGATTTGGCCAAAATCGGTGAACTTGAATCAGATGAGCTTGGTTTTTCAGAGTATTCAAAGGAAGGTCAGCTTCTTGGGCATTTATTGATGGGAATTCGTGATATTGAAATATCCGGAAGAGAATTAGGCATCTCGAGTGAAGTAATTCTTCTGCTGCAGCACATGGTTGCCGGACACCATTATGAGCCTGAATACGGAAGCCCTAAAAAGCCCATGTTTCTTGAGGCTGAATTGCTTCATTACATTGATATGATAGATGCGCGGGTCTATGACTATGATAATATTTTGAAAAACATTGAAAAGGGAAGCTTTTCTGAACCGGTATGGTCCCTGGACAGGCGCAGGCTATATAAAATCGACTTATAAGCTATGGTGTCTGATTGTCCATAAAACATAATTTTTAAAAAAAATAGGAAAATAGTCCTTGAATTAAAGGACTGTTTTCCTATTTTAATTTTATCTGACTTGTGGGAAAATTAATATATAATTATTGCCTTAAAGCCACAAGGGAGATTTCTCTGATTTATGGTAATAATACATATTGAAAATCCTGATACAGGAATAAAGACAGGCAGTCACGAGATGAACAAGTGTTTTACGGTGTCAACGCCGGGCTATTTTTGACCGAATCGCCGGTTAAAAATTGACCCAATCGCCGGTCTTCAATCGCCGGTTTTTGTTTAAACACCCCGTGCCATATTATCTAATTCCGGGATATCGGCCGGG
>JAAYGP010000016.1 GCA_012727625.1 Clostridiaceae bacterium | reverse complement strand
TTTGCGACCATTGCAGCTCGCAACTTTTCATATGGTTTTATCTTGGGGTTTATTTTGTGTTTTATTTTTGCTCTCATTTTTCTCCTCTCCTCGGGAATAATATTTTCCTGTTTGGGAACAATTTCATTATAATCCTTAATTTTCTACTTGTCAATACCTTTTTTTGCAAATCTGATATTTTTTGTTTACAATTAGGAACATGTTGTATATAATATTATAAGTAATGAGGGGGTGAATTTAACGATGGTAACGGCAGCTTCCAAAATAGTTATGGAAAGAATGAAAGAGGTGAGAGAAAGTCTTGGATATAGCGTAGATGAATTCGCTAAAATCTTAGGAGTGCATAGAAGTTCTATTTACAGGTATGAAGGAACTAATGAATCCGAATCACGTGATGTGCCAATAAGTGTAGCAATAACTATATCACAAAAATTTGGCATCAGTTTGGATTGGTTGGCAGGAACATCAAATATAAAGTATATAAATCAAAATCCTAACAAATTAACCGAAATATATGAATCATTATCAGATGAAGGAAAGAATGAATTATTTAATTTTGCAATGTATTTAAAAACCAAGGAGGGGAAATAAGTGGCAGGAATGGGATCAGTTTATCAAAGATCTAGCGATGGCCGATGGGCTGGAAAATATACATTCACCGATCCCCTTACAGGTAAATCAAAGACTAAATATGTATATAGTAGCAAAGAAGGGAGAAAAGGCGAGCAGGAAGTTAGAAGGAAACTCAACAAATTGATTGAAGAAATTGAATCAGGTAATTTAATAAATGCCAACCAAATTACAGTTGAAAGTTGGTTGAGAAAATTTTTAGAGGTATATTGTGCTCGCAATAGTGGGACAACCCTAGATGGCTATAAAAATTATATTGAAAATCATATAATACCAATTTTGGGCAAAATAAAATTACGCGATCTAAAACCCATTCATATTGAGAATTATTAAAATCATGAGCGAACAGTTCCAAGGTATAAAATGGTAAAAAAAGACGGGAAAATGGTGCCGATGATGAAAGACGGTAAACCTATCCCGCTTATCAAAGATGGTAAACCCGTATTTGGATATTCTGAAACTACCATTTTGCAGCAACATCGTATCCTTCATAGGGCCTTTGAAAAGGCTGTAGCTGATGGATTTATAGATAAAAATCCTTGTGATGGGATAGATGCCCCAAGCCCAGAAGAATTTGAACCGAAAGTATATACTGAAGATGAATATAATTTATTGTTGGACAAGTTAAGAGGTCATAGATTAGAGATAGTTGCACTTCTAGCCGGCATGTGCGGTTTAAGACGAGGGGAAATTCTTGCATTGACATGGGAAGATATAGACTTAAAAAATCGTATCATAAAAATAACAAAAAATACCGTTCCCACATCAAAAGGAACGGTTACTAAAAAACCTAAAACTAAAAAAAGTGAACGAATTGTAGTAATTCCCAGCGAAATAATCCCTGATTTGAAGCGATTACGAGGAATAGGGAAAGTAATTACAAAACTCGATGGAACAGATTATAACCCTGGCAGCTTAAGCAGAGAGTTTAAAGATTTTCTAGAAAAGAACGGTTTGCGTCACATTAGATTGCATGATCTGCGCCACTTTAATGCTACAATGATGCTTAAATATGGGGTTAGCGAAAGAGAGGCCCAAGAAAGAATGGGTCATAGTAATCCAACTATGACCAAAAAATACCAACATATTCTCAAAGATATGGCTTATGACAGTGCGGATAAATTAAACAGTGTTTTGAAAAGAAAACATGATAATGGTGTCAATTTTGGTGTCAAATAAAAATGGTGGGCGCTGTAAGGATTG
>JAAYGP010000156.1 GCA_012727625.1 Clostridiaceae bacterium | reverse complement strand
CCTGTTTCCAGTAAAAAGAAGCAGGTTTAGTTTGTTGTACTCAATTTTTATATCTTTTCGGCAATATCATATGAAATTTTCAAAGTTCATTTCCAATTCTGGTCTTGACATTTAACCGCTGGACTTTTTTTAATATTAATTAAATAAATATTGGACCTTTTGTTAAAATTAAAAACAGAATTTTTCATTGCTCTTTTTTATTTGAAAATATTCTTAAATATTAAAAAGTAACAGAAGTGTTTAAACTAAAATAAACTCAGTTTCATACTGTTATCTGTTGTTATGTAAACGTTTACGTTATAAAATAAAAAATATAAAACTTTTTTGTTTACAATTTTACTTTTTAGGGAATTATGCAACAGTTTATTGCTGTACAAATTATATTACGCATGATGCAGCCTGAGAAATTATATAAATAAAAACACAAGATGATTAATTTACACTGTATACAACCAGTTTACAATAAATTATACTTAATACAAATTGACAAATTTATTAAAATGAATAACAAATATTTGTGCATATTTAACAATTGTTAATAAAAAAATACTCTCTTTTGATATATACTTATCAAAAAAGAGTATTCTTATCACCATTTAACTTATGCGATATATATATCTTTCACTAAATTCGTTTCATAAAGCCAGGCATTCTTAACAGGAAACCAATTTTTTTGTTTCCTTGGCTATTGCCAGTTCTTCATTTGTAGGAATTACCAGAGTTCTTACTTTAGCTTTTTCGGTGCTGATATCAATTTCAAAACCTCTTTCAGCGTTCTTTTCATCATCGATTTCAACCCCAAGGAATTCCAAACCAGCGCATATATTTTTTCTCATTTGCGGGTTATTCTCGCCTATTCCGGCAGTAAATACAATAACATCCAGACCGCCCATAGCACAAGCATAAGCACCAATAAATTTCTTTACGCTGTAAGCAAAAACTTCGAGAGCCAGAGCTGCACGTTCATTTCCTTGTGCTACTGCATTATCAAGATCCCTAAAATCGCTGCTGACACCTGAAATTGCAAGAACACCTGATTTTTTATTCATAATTGTATCCATCTGTTCCGGAGACATATTTTCCTTATTCATAAGGAAAGTTACAACAGCCGGATCTATTGTTCCGCATCTAGTTCCCATGGGAAGACCGTCAAGTGGAGTAAAGCCCATAGAAGTATCTACAGTTTTCCCGCAATCAACTGCTGCAATACTCGAACCATTCCCTAAGTGGCATGTTACTATTTTAAGCTTATCATATGGGCTGCCAAGAAGAGCAGCTGCCCTTTCCGAAACATATTTATGGCTTGTTCCATGAAAACCATACTTGCGTACTTTATATTTTTGGTAGTATTCATATGGCAGAGCATATATATATGCTTTTTGAGGCATTGTTTGATGAAAAGCCGTATCAAAAACAGCAACCTGGGGCACATTACCCATAATATGCTGGCATGCCTCTATACCTGTTATATTTGGCGGGTTATGAAGCGGTGCCAGTTCTACACATTCTTTAATAGCTTTCATAACTTCATCATCAAGGATAACTGATTTAAAGAATTTTTCTCCCCCATGAACCACACGATGCCCTACTGCAGATATCTCATCCAATGATTTTATAACACCATATTCTTCATGTGTAAGAACTCTTATAAGTGCTGCTATTGCATCCTTATGGTTCTTCATTTCAATTTCTTTTTCAGCAGATCTTTTATCAAAGGTTTTATGCTTAATAAGTGAACCCGGCAGCCCTATTCTGTCGCATAAACCTTTTGCTAAAACAAGTTCTTTATCCATATCAAATAATTGATATTTTAAAGATGAACTTCCTGCATTAACCACCAATATTATCATTTTTATTCCCCCTAGTGTAAAATAAAATTATGCCTGAGCTTGTACAGCGGTAATAGCAACAACTCCCACTATATCCTCTGCTGAACAGCCTCTTGATAAATCATTTACAGGCTTTGCAATACCCTGTGTTATTGGTCCGTAAGCCTCAGCTTTGGCAAGCCTTTGAACCAGCTTATAGCATATATTTCCTGAGTTCAGATCAGGGAATATCAATACATTTGCTTCACCTTTCAAGGGGCTGGCAGCTGCCTTGGACTTAGCAATGGCCGGAATTATAGCTGCATCAGCCTGGAGT
>JAAYGP010000155.1 GCA_012727625.1 Clostridiaceae bacterium | reverse complement strand
CATCTCTAAGCTTCATTCCGCTAAAGTTTTCTCCTGTTGCACAATATTTTTATACAGAACCTGTAAACAGTAACCGTCATTGCTCAATATCCGGGCAACTTTGGCAGAACCTGAATCAGGCCAGGGTGTGAACAGTAACCTTGTCAAAACCCGAAAGGTTGCAATTTGCTGCTGACACCTTGATTTTTCAAAAAACGCATGCTACAATGGAATCAAACATATGTTCGGGTGATAATGTGGATTTAATGGAAAAACTAAAGATATTATCCGATTCGGCTAAATATGATGCTTCATGCTCTTCCAGCGGCAGCAACAGAAAAAACACACCAAACGGAATAGGGAATGGCCATATGGCGGGCATATGCCATGCCTGGGCGGAAGATGGAAGATGCATCTCGCTTTTAAAGGTTTTGTTTTCAAATGCCTGTGTATACGACTGCGTATATTGTGTCAACCGTGTCACAAATGATGTTCCAAGAGCCAGTTTCACCCCCAGGGAGCTTTGTGAGCTTACCATACAGTTTTATCGAAGAAACTATATTGAGGGTCTTTTCCTGAGTTCTGCCATCCTGAAAACGCCGGATTTCACTATGGAGCTTATGATAAAGGCAATAAAAATGCTAAGGCTTGAATACAGGTTTAACGGATATATCCATTTCAAAGCGATTCCGGGCTCTGATCCAAAGCTTATAGAAGAGGCTGGTCTTTATGCGGACCGTATGAGTGTCAATATTGAATTGCCATCCGTCAAAGGCTTGAGACTATTAGCTCCGCAAAAGGAGCTTAACCAGATAATAACGCCTATGTCATATATACATAACAGGATCATGGAAAGCAAGGAGCAGAAAAAGGCTATTAAAAGCACTCCTTCCTTTGTTCCTGCAGGTCAATCCACCCAGTTGATCATTGGCGCTACGAAAGATCATGATGTTACAATTCTGCACCTGTCCGAGCAGCTTTATCAAAGATACTCGCTGAAAAGGGTTTATTACTCGGCATATGTACCTGTTAACCAGCACCCCAGTCTTCCTGCCATATACACTGAACCTCCGCTATTGCGAGAGCACAGGATTTATCAGGCTGACTGGCTGCTTCGTTTTTATGGTTTTAAGGCAAAGGAGCTGCTTGATGATTCACATCCGGATTTCAGCATGGAAATAGATCCCAAGTGTGACTGGGCATTGCGCCATTTGGAGCTGTTTCCGGTTGAAATTAACAAAGCGCCCTATGAAATGCTTTTAAGAGTTCCGGGCATAGGTGTGAAATCCGCGATAAAAATTGTGAGAGCAAGAAGATTGGGAAGTTTATCATATGATCATTTAAAACAGTTCAGGGTTGTTTTAAAACGAGCCCGCTATTTTATTACATGCCGCGGGAAATATTACGGCGATGTGCCTTTTGAAAGTGATGCCATAAAGAAGCAATTAACAGAACAAAAAAATGATATGCCATATGTGCAGATGAGCATGTTTTAAGAAGCCCCCTGCCTTAAAACCACCTTATCAGCAACAGTGACAGCGCATGTAAGGAAGTTACTGTTCATCAGGTTATGTTAAAAGATATTGCGCAATGGAAAGGTTTCTGTTAACACCCTGACCTGATTCAGGTTCTGCCAAAGCTGCCCCGGAT
>JAAYGP010000154.1 GCA_012727625.1 Clostridiaceae bacterium | reverse complement strand
TTCAGGACACAACATATGAAAATCAGGCTGCGAAAGACCCGTTATCCTTATTGCTTTACGGGCTGGGTATGCTGTCCCGTAAAAAAAGAAACCCTGAACTGATAATACGGGTTTTTGCATTGAAACTGGCTCAGATTATGGGGTTTACACCGTTCTTGTCCGGTTGCTGCCGTTGCGGTACGAAGGAAATGGATGATATTTATTTCAGCTTTGAATACTGCGGTTTTATATGTGAAGATTGCCGCAATCATGATGGCAATATCATAAGAATTATGCCTGGTACGGCAAAAGCTTTGATTTATGTTATTTTCGCAGACATTCGCGAAGCGTTTGCCTTTGAGTTGTCTTCGGAGGTTTTAAAGAATTTTTCGGAAGTTGTCGACAAATATGTTGGTGATCGTTTGGAGCGAAAATACTGTAAATTATCTTTCTTAAATGAAATAGGAAACGAAGAATACAAAATATTCTGAATTGGTCGTGAATGTTGCGGATATTATGAAAAATTAGTTGGGAATGATACAAAAAACTCTGAAATTGCGGGTGAATCATATGCGACATAATTTCTCTTCGGGAGAAATACTGCACAGGGAAAACATCAAGGAGCTGGATGAGGGCGTATTGGTGGCGGATTGCCTGGTATACGACAAAATTGATGCGGAAACCGAATACATATGTGTAGGCAAAATTAACGAAAAAAACGTCAATGTAAAATTTAAACTGGATTCTTTTGGGGCTGAAAGAGTTTTATTTAAAAACAGCTTGAATATTCTTATGCAATCCGATATTTTCAAGGCAAAATGGGCAAAATACCGGATCGAGGAGTAAATATAAGGCAGGCTTCTCTTTATACATCTCTGAGCTTCATTCTGCTAAAGTTTCCTCCTATTGCACAATATCTGACCTGATCAGTAGTAGAATCAGGGTTGTGAACAGTAACAGACACAGAACCATTCCTGTCTTATCCAAAATTTGGTCTTGTTTTCGGCTATGCGTTGTGTTACAATATTAACCGCTGGAAAAGAGCCAGCTATTTGTATATACGGAGGTTTCAATATGGAAATTGTACTTAATATTTTGCATATAATAGTATGCATTGCCATAATAGCGGTTGTATTGTTGCAATCCGGGCGTTCTGCCGGGATAAGCGGAGCCATTTCAGGCGGAGCAGAGACATTTTTCGGCAAGAACAAAGGCCGCACGATAGACGCCATATTAAGTAAATATACCGGTGTCGCAGCAATAGTCTTTCTGATTACAGCAATTCTTTTGACAATTATGTTGAAATAAGGGTGGAATTCTTCGAATGCCGGACTATACATGCCGCACGCGTGGGTATGTATGGTCTTTTTATTTCATAATATTTCAAAATAAATAGCCGAAGGAAAGTTTAGGATGCCTGAATTTAAGATAAAATCTGAATACCGTTTGTCCGGAGACCAGCCGCAGGCTGTCGATTTGCTTACGGATTCAATTAACAGGGGCAACAAACATCAGACTTTGCTTGGGGTGACCGGATCAGGGAAGACTTTTACAATAGCAAATGTTATTGAAAGAGTACAGAGACCAACATTGGTAATAGCGCATAATAAAACCCTGGCCGCTCAGCTCTGCTCAGAGTTCCGCGAATTTTTCCCGGGTAATGCGGTGGAATATTTTGTAAGCTATTATGACTATTATCAACCTGAGGCATATGTCCCTGCAACGGATACTTATATAGAAAAGGATTCTTCGATAAATGATGAAATCGACAACTTGAGGCATTCTGCCACGGCGGCTTTATTTGAGCGCAGGGATGTCATAATTGTTGCCAGTGTATCCTGCATATACGGTCTTGGAGATCCGGAAGACTACACGGATCTTATGCTTTCGTTAAGGCCGGGTATGATTAGGGACAGGGATGAAGTAATAAAAAAACTTGTCGACATTCATTACACTCGGAACGAAATTGACTTTAAACGCGGTACATTCAGGGTAAAGGGTGATGTGCTCGATATCTACCCGTCTTCCTCTTACGGGATGATCCTCAGGGTTGAATTTTTCGGTGATGAAATAGAAAGAATAACGGAAATTGATCCTCTTACGGGTGAAATTAACGGTATAAGAACGCATATTGCCGTTTTCCCGGCTTCCCATTTCGCTACCACAAGGGCCAAAATGGAGAGGGCAGTTAAAACTATTGAAGCTGAGCTTGAGGAAAGATTGAAATATTTCAAGGAACAGGGGAAGCTGCTGGAAGCTCAAAGGCTTGAGCAAAGAACAAGATATGATCTTGAGATGATGCGTGAGGTAGGATTTTGTTCGGGTATTGAGAACTACTCAAGGCATATCAGCGGAAGAAGCGAAGGAAGCGCTCCATATACGCTGCTGGATTATTTTCCGGAAGATTTTCTTGTTGTTATAGATGAATCCCATGTTACGGTGCCGCAGATCGGAGCTATGTACAATGGGGATCGTTCCAGAAAAGAGTCACTGGTTGAGTATGGGTTCAGGCTACCCTCAGCTTACGATAACCGTCCCCTTATGTTTTCAGAATTTGAGCAGAAAGTGAATCAGGTAATATATGTAAGCGCCACACCGGGGAAGTATGAACGTGAGAGGTCAAGTATCATTGTGGAGCAGATAATCCGGCCAACAGGTCTGGTGGATCCTGAGGTGTTGGTGAAGCCTGTGCAGGGACAGATTGACGATTTAATGGAGGAAATCCGGGAAAGAACCCTGAAAAATGAGCGTGTTCTTGTAACCACGCTTACAAAAAGAATGGCAGAAGAATTAACCCAGTATCTTAGGGAAGTAGGTATAAAAGTCCGGTATCTTCATTCTGATGTGGATACTCTTGAAAGAATGGATATTATTCGTGATCTCCGGCTTGGGGTCTTTGATGTTCTGGTTGGGATTAATCTTCTCAGAGAAGGTTTGGATTTGCCCGAAGTTTCACTTGTGGCAATTTTAGACGCTGACAAAGAGGGTTTTCTGCGTTCCGAAACTTCATTGATACAAACCATAGGCCGGGCTGCCAGAAATGTGAACGGCAAGGTTATAATGTATGCTGATCACATTACCGATTCAATGGCAAGAGCTATCAGCGAAACAAACAGGCGCCGGCAAATCCAGATGGAATATAACAGGAAAATGGGTATTACTCCTAAAACAATTATAAAATCCGTTCACGCCTCACTTGAAACGCTTAAAGTGGCAGAAGAAAGTGTGGGTTACAATTTGAATATTGATGATGATATTGATGAAAATGAACCTGTTGAAGTTTTGATTGAAAAACTGACCCAGGAGATGAGAGAAGCAGCAAAAGCCCTTGAGTTTGAAAAAGCTGCCGTATTACGTGATCGGATAAAGAAACTGAAGCAATCGATAAATGCTTAATAATTATAAATCTTATAAATCAGGTATTTAATGAATTATGTTTATTTGAAAGTCAAAAAAAGGGGAGTATGCCAGCGTGGATTTTCAGCTGATAGAAAATGATTGGCGAGGTTTTATTGAGGCAGAATGTCAAAAGGAATACTTTACTGAACTTCAGAACCGGATTGATATGGAATACAGGACAAAGTCCATATTTCCGCAAAAAGACGAAGTTTTCAATTCTTTAAAATATACTACATATGAAAATGTCAAGTGTGTGCTGCTGGGCCAGGATCCTTACGCAACAAGAGGATTTGCACATGGACTGGCCTTTTCAACCAAATTGGGTGTCTCTATTCCCAAATCCCTGAGGAACATATATAAAGAGCTGAATGACGACCTTAAGTGTTATTGTCCAAACAACGGCTACCTAAAAAAATGGGCGGTGCAGGGGGTATTGCTTCTTAATACCATACTGACCGTTGAAGAGGGAAAGCCCAACTCACATAAAGGATATGGATGGGAAAAATTAACAGACAAAATTATATCAGCTGTAAACGAAAAGAAAACTCCGGTAGTATTTTTGCTTTGGGGAAACAATGCAAGAGAAAAGAAAGCATTAATCAACAATCCAAGGCATCTGATTATTGAATCCGCCCATCCGAGCCCTCTTTCCGCAAACAGGGGATTCTTTGGTTCAAGACCGTTCTCAAGGACTAATAAGTTCCTGATTGATAACGGAATTGAACCAATCGACTGGCAGATTGAAAATGCGTAACTGCCGCCATCTGTCAAGGCCGGACAGCGGCGGTCTTCAGACAGCGAAGATTCCTGAAAACAGCGGATTTCATACAACTTAAGACATACAGACAGCGCAGGTTCCTGAAAACAGCGGATTTTTTCATCTGCAGTCTTAAGGCAGTCCCGGACTTCAGACAGCGGCATGATAACTGAGAGCATCACTACTTTTCATATACCTGATCCAGGCAGTATATTCCCCCTGGCGATGGTTTGCGGTTCAACCATTTTCCGTTTGTAAAATCAGGTACGGGCACAGGCATACCGCCCATTGAAATTGACTGTTCCGAAAAGGCAGCAATTGACATCCATGATGCCGCATCATATACATCTATAGCTGTCTGTACCTGTCTTCTGACACTGTCAAAAAACGCGGATAACACCAGAAAATCCATTCCGCCATGGCTGTCACTGCTGTCCGGTTTGTAGTTCCGCCACAAGGGATGTTCATATTGTTCCCGGTATTTCTCCATATTGTTCCATTGTTTGTTCCACGAGAACTCATAATCATTATGGACGCCGTCAATGAATAATGAGTTATTGTCTTCCATGTACATGGCTTTTGTACCCTGTATGACCAGACCTCTTGAATATGCCCGCGGCAGGGTTGTATCCAAAGTAAGGACAATGGTTTCACCATGGGCGCATCGGATAGTGGTTGTTTCAACATCGCCCTGGGCAAAACTGTAATCTGCGAGATCATATTGCCTGCCCTTGTTTTTCAGAATATACTCATTCAGCCCTCTTGCTTTTGAAGCCATGGAAGTAAGGGCCAGCATGCGGTTTCCCCGGTTTATGTTTAAAATTTTAGCTATCGGACCCAACTCATGGGTAGGATAGTTCTCACAGTTTCTATGCATGTAGTTTATTAAACGGTAGTGTCTGTTTTCCCTTCCAAAGGCAACTTCCTCCCTCAGGTCATGATGATATCCGCCCCGGCAATGAACTATTTCTCCGAACACACCTTTTCTTACCATATTTGAAACCATCAGCTCATTGCGTCCATAACAGCAATTTTCAAGCATCATACAGGGAATACCGGTTTCCTCATAAGCTTTAACAAGCTGCCAGCATTCATCTTCTGAATATGCCCCGCCCACCTCAAATGCAACATATTTGCCTGCTTTCATGGAGTCAATGACAATATTTATGTGATCTGCCCAGGATGTGGATACAATAACAGCGTCAATATCTTTCCTGTTAAGTATGTCTTTATAATTGTCAGAATAATAAGGCTTGCTTCCGGTAAAGGACACAATTTTATCAACCGCGTTGAGGCGCCTGTCTTCATAGGCGTCGGAAACTGCCGTTACAATTACATCTTCCATTTTAACCAATATCGATAGCAGGCCGACTCCACGCTTTCCCAGTCCAATTAAACCAACATGTATTTTTTTATCCATAAATGCTTCCCTCCTGCAATTAAAGAGTGTTTGTCAAGTCAATATTCAAAAGGCCATATACACCGGCGGGTGTGAACAGTAACACGATGATTATGTGTGCCGGAGATTGATATTTAATTATCATTGTTACAACATCAGTATAGAGGTATAATATAATCATTGACATGAAATTTATGTTCGGAAACCTGTAAAATATTGCTCCTGATTATCCGGGTTATGTTTTACAGCGGATTATTGGCCATAGATTTGCGGTTGTGCGGCAAACTTAACAGTGGTAATACAATACGGCTGCTTCGGAGATGAAAAATATGATTTACAGCAGTGCAGTCATTAAAGAATTTGATACATATACGGGCAACTATGAAAATGTATATCCATATTTTATTAACAGCTGCGGCTATATCAAGTTTCACAGCAAAAATGTGTCAATTCGCAGGGCAAGGGTTGATTATTACTTGATATATCTGGTAAACGGAGCAGGATATTATAAGATAAACGGAAAGCTACAAACTGCCGAAGGCGGAAGTATTGTAATATACCAGCCCCGCGAAGTGCAGGACTATTATTACCTCGGTTCAGACAATACGGAACTTTACTGGATACATTTTACCGGAAATTCGGTTGCTCAGCTGCTTGAAAGCCTTGAACTCACAAACGGAAACATATTTCACGTTGGTATAAAAACCGAGTTAATACAGCTGTTTGAGAATATAATCAGTGAGATACACATAAAGAATCCCCGGTTTCATACAGCATGCATAGGTTATTTTATTAAATTGTTGTCAGTGATTTCGAGGGAATTATATGCCCGGAAAGAAAGTGTTAAACCTTTAAAAAAGAGTGATATAGGGCAGTGTATTATAAAGATGCAGATGGAGTATCAGAATGATCATCCGGTCAGCTATTATGCGAATATCGCCAATTTAAGCGTTTCCCGGTTTATAAGAAAGTTTAAGGACACAATGAACATATCCCCGATAAAATATATTGAAAAAATACGCATGGACAAGAGCAAGGAGCTTCTTACTGATACGGATTTGACAATATATGAAATATCAGAGATTGTGGGATATAACGATCCGTTTTATTTCAGCAAGGTTTTTAAAAGAAATACGGGGCTAAGCCCCACGGCTTTCAGAAAACTGCGTCAGGGCTAAGTTGTAACCTGGGATGAGTATAAACAATTACAAGAAAACATAAAATATTTCAATACCCCCGATACTTTAAGAGTGTATGATTAATATGATTAATACGGGTTGAGCCTGTTTTTAACATAATATGGAATAGCAGACCAACACTGCTTTATTAGTATCACGGAGATTTAAAATGATTCAGGATTCCGGTTTTAACCTTGAGAAAAGCATAAAAGTGCTGCAGCAATACAGCAGTTCAACCGGTATGTCCGCTGTGTTGATTGATGACAGCGGAAAAACCTTATATAAGTCTTATCAGAAATATGATTTTTGTAAAATATGCAAGGAACTGCGAAGTGAAAGCAATCAGAATATAAACTGCAGCAGCGTGCATCTTTACGGCAGCTACCAGGCGGAAAGATTTGGCGGAAAGTATGTCTTTTTCTGCCCTATGGGTATGGTACACTGGGCATCCCCAATAACTATTGACGGTATAATGACAGCTGCCATAATTGGCGGACCGGTTAATATGATGGAGCCTGATGAATTTCTGCTTGCTGAACTGTTTGGTAAATATCTTAAGGATGAGCAGCTTTCAAGAGCCATCGCATTTTCAAAATCTATTCCTGTTGTGGGAACAGAGAGAGTGAACAGTTTGTCGGAACTTCTCAGGATCCTGACTGCCTATCTTTCTGATTCAACATGGTACCGGATGGAGCTGGAACTTGAAGAACAGAAGCAGGCTGCAGACATATCGGCATACATCCATTACTTAAAGAGTATTGCAGGCAGCAGCAACGAAATACCTTCCTACCCGATTGAAAAAGAAAGGGATTTATTAAATGCCATAGCTCTTGGGGACAAGCCACTGGCCCGGAAACTGCTGAATGAAATTTTAGGCCATGTTTTCTTTTCATCCGGCAATGACTTTGAAACCGTACGTTCCCGCGTTCTGGAGCTTGTTGTTTTGCTGTCGAGAGCATCCCTTGAAGGGGGCGCTGATGTTAAGCGGATATTCGGTATGAGTTATCAGTATCTTAACCAGTTGAAAAAGTTCAAAAGTCTTGATGAGTTAACCCCCTGGCTTTCAAGGATTATGGAGAGGTTTACCGAACAGGTTTTCAATATGACCAATATAAAGCGTAAGGATGTTATATACAAATCCATTGAATACATCAGAAGAAATTATATGACAAAAATATCACTTGATGAGGTAGCTTCCTATGTCTATCTCAGCCCGACATATTTCAGTAAGATATTTAAGGAAGAAACCGGTATGAATTTTAATACATATTTAAACAATGTACGAATTGACGTCAGCAAGAAATTATTGGCTGATTCCTCCGTTAATATGGTTGACATATCCAATATCGTTGGTTTTGAAGATCAAAGCTATTTTTCCAAGGTCTTTAAGAAAATAACAGGACAAACTCCGAAAAAATACCGGGAAAGCCGTGGGAAAAATAATCCTTGAACTGTTTTCAATTATGATTGATAATAAATAAATGAGGTGATTATATGAGTATTTTAATGGAAATTTCCGAGAACTTGCAGAGAGGAAAGGCGAGAATAGTAAAAGAACTGGTGCAGAAAGCCATAGACGATGGCATGGATGTTTAAACAATTCTGGAAGAAGGTTTATTGCATGGAATGGGCGTTATAGGGGAGAAATTTAAGAAGAACGAAGTTTATGTCCCCGATGTTTTAATCGCAGCCCGGGCGATGAATTCCGGAACAGAATTGTTAAAGCCACTTCTTGTAACTTCAGGAGCCAAGGCAAAGGGGAAAGTAGTTTTGGGAACCGTAAAAGGTGACCTTCATGATATTGGAAAAAACCTCGTCCGTATGATGATGGAAGGCAAAGGGCTTGAAGTTATTGACCTGGGCGTGGATGTTCCGACTGAAAAATTTATTGAAACAGCAATTGCAGACAATGCTGATATAATTGCATGCTCAGCCCTCCTGACAACAACCATGATGGAAATGAAGAATGTTGTTGACAAAGTGAATCAGTCACCCTTAGCCGGAAAGGTAAAAATAATGATAGGCGGCGCTCCCGTTACAGATAACTTCAGAGCAAGTATCGGGGCGGATGTGTATGCTCCCGACGCAGCATCAGCGGCTGAGGTGGCATTGGAAATCTGCCGGGGATAATTTTAAAGCGGACAATTTTAATACAGTAGAAAAAACGCCTGTCAGCAGAGCTGTCAGGTGTTTTTTTAGAACATAAAGATAAACACATAATAGGCTGAATTTTTCAAAATATAATAAAATGTTGCAAGAATATTATTCATGGTTTGCATAAAATGAAGAAAAGATCTATAGAAGGAGATCTTGCCATGAATTCATATGAACGTATTAAAGCAGCTTTATCCCATAAAGAAGCTGATCGGGTTCCGGTATATCCGATATTGTGCGGAATAACAAGAAAGCTTGTGGGCGCAACCTACAAGGAATGGTCAACCAATGCTGAAATATGCGCCAATGCGTTTATTAAGTCAACGGAACTGTTTGATATAGATTGCGTTGTCACGCTTATAGATTTGTCCGTGGAATGCGACGCCTGGGGACAAAAGCTCATGTACTTTGAAAATGAAGCTGTCCGTCCAGATTACTCCGATTGTGTTGTTAAAAGCCTTGAAGATTACAAAAAAATAATAAAGACGGATTATCGCAAATCAAAAAGAATGATGATGCACATGGAAGTCTGCCAACGGCTGGTAAAAGAGCTGAAAGGCAAAAAACCAATTATAGCTTTTGTGTTTGGCCCTCTTGGTGTCCTTTCCATGTTGCGCGGCCAGCAGGACTTGTTTCTGGATATATATGATGATCCGGATTCAGTGAAAGCAGCAGTAAAAGAGATAAATGAGACTCTGAAGGAATATGTGGCTGCATTATGTGATACTGGTGTTGATGCTGTTATGCTGGACACCCTTTTCGCTTCAGGCTCCATCATGTCAAAGAAGATGTGGATTGATTTGGAAAGTGAAGCTGTAAAGGAATTGTCTGAAATAATATCCAAAAAAGGTTGTCTTACAATGGTTCACAATTGCGGTAGGAATATCTATTTTGACGCTCAGATAGAAGCGATGAAGCCGGCTGCCATATCATTCCTTTATCCGCCTGATGATTGTGAGGACTTTTACGAATGCAAACGGAAATATGGCGATAAAACAACGCTTATAGGATGTGTTACTCCTGCTGATGCAACGTTTGGCACGGATGAGGAATGGGACAGGCAATGTATTGAGCAGATCGATGCCATGGCGGAAGGAGGAGGTTTTATACTGGCAACAGGATGTGAATATCCTGCCAACGCATCCTTTGAACGGGCAGAACGCATGATAGAAATTGCGAAAACCTATGGAAGATACACCAATCTGAAAAACAAATATGCCGTACTTCAGGCATAGCTTCTTTATTTCTGAATTTGCAAATTGTAACGTTTTACTTTGACTGCCAGGCAAAGGCTTCTGTTTTAAACTGAATGTACCGGCGTCTGCTGTTCATAACATCGTAGATATTGTACAGCTGATGTTTTCAATGCTGCACAATATTTTTTGGCTTAAAGTCAGAAAACTCCCAATAGTTTTTGAATCCTTTATCAGTTACTTTTCACAGGTTCTGTATAAGATATTGTGTGACAGAGGAAACTTTAGCGGAATGAAGCCCTTGTTTCCGCTATTGCACAATATCTGACCTGTTAAGTAACTGAATCAGGACGTGGACAGTAACCTTTGTCATGAGTTAAATACAATCATGTGTGTGGGATGATTTACAAAAGTATAAGCGGATGATATAATCTACTTGATAAATTTATTGTTCAGGCTTGGATCTTTTGTCACATGGGAACTTATATTGAAGATTCGTTTTACCGGTAATCAGCGGATGGAAACATCAATCAGGAGTTAGTTTGAAATGGGAAAAAAGCTCAAGGATTTGTTTAGTAACATAGCCAATAATACAAGCATGTCTCAGAAGTATGTTTTTGCCAATTTATTTATTATTTTGATTCCATGTTTAGTATTATCCATTGCATATCTTTACAAATTTCAGAATACAGTTAAAGAAGAAATCGTATCTTCCTACGAGCAGGTCATGGATCAATATGTATCCAATGTGAATTATAAATTAAGCTTATATCACAATATTGAAAAAACCTTTTCCGTCAACAGCGTAGTGCAGGACATACTAAAGGAGGAAAAGGCAAAAACCCCGCTTGACATCATGCGCCTCGCGGAAAAGTTCTATGTTGAAACAAGGAGTATTTTCCTGGGTGAAAACCAGAGCGAAGTCTATAACATCATCCTGTATTCGTATAATAAAAACCTGAAATTTGACGGAGAGTTTCTAAAAAGCGCGGAGTTCATAAAAAACGAAGACTGGTATGATGATGTAACAAAGTCAAGGAATTTTTACAATGTCTTCTATAACATTAAATCAATAGAAGGGAAAAACCTGGTCACACTGTTTCAGCCCATTGTTACCACTAACCTGGCTGTATTTGAGAAACCCCTGGGTATAATCCAGATAAACCTTTATGCTGACGGGATTTTTAAGCCCGACAGTGTTATGCCTAAGAAAAAGGGAATGGAAGTGGTTATTTTAGACAAGAACCAGAACCTTGTGTACGGCAGCAGGGAAAACGAAGCTTTTCTCAAGAATATGGTCGGGAAGGATATTAAAAACGATGTGGTGGAAAGCGAAGAGATGCATAAAATACTGGTACACAGGTCCCTGGCACCTTACCAGCTGGATGCCTTTGCTTTTTTCCCATACCAGGAAGTTAGCGCAAAGGTAAGTTCACTCGCCAGGTTCAATTTTTTGGTAATCGGCATAATTGTCTTTATTTCCCTGTTGTTGACAATAATGTTTTCAAGGATATTTACAAAAAGAATTCATATTCTGCTGGGCAAAATGAAAAAAGTCGAAGAAGGGGATCTTAATATTACAACGGTCATTGAAGGAGACGACGAGGTGGGGATCCTTGACAGGCAGTTTAACAGCATGGCATACCGTCTTAAAAATCTGATAAATGAGAATTACATTCAAAGCCTTGAAAAACGGGAAGCTGAGCTTAACGCATTGCAGCTCCAGATAAACCCTCATTTTCTCTATAATACGCTGGAATCCATAAGCGCAATAGCAGCAATAAACAATTGTTTTGATATATGCAGCATTTGCCAGAAGCTTGGCGATATGTTCCGATACAACATAAACAGCGTACAGAATGAATTCGTCTATTTAAGGGACGAGATCAAGCATATCAAAAACTACATATATATACAGGAAATAAGGTTCGAAGGCAGGTTTTCGGTGGAATATGAAATTCCTGATGAGTTGATGTATTGCCGGATTCAAAAATTCATACTGCAGCCGATAGTGGAAAATGCGTTAAGTCACGGCCTTGAAGGAAAAGAAGGGGAAGGAAAAATCGTTATTTCCGCATGGACGACAAACAATGTACTATACATCTCGGTTAAGGATAACGGTGTGGGAATTCCTCCTGAAAAGCTTGAAAAGCTCAACAATTTATTCAGTGATAATGATATTAATGCAAAAGAAAGCGTAAAAAAAAGCATTGGCCTTAAGAATGTTGATGCCAGGATAAAGATAGTTAATGGAAGCGCATACGGAATATCAGTTAAAAGCAGTATAAACGCCGGAACTGAAGTTGTGATTTCGTTGCCTTTCCTTTTGGAGGTTAAGGAGGAGCCGGATGTACAGGATATTAATAGTTGATGATGAAAGGTTGATAAGAAAAGGGCTCATTGCAAAACTTGCCCACAATAATGTCAGCTGCTCCTGGATAGGTGAAGCCGGTAATGGTAAGGAAGCACTTGAAATAATAAAGGCTGAGAGTCCTGATATTGTAATAACGGATATTAAAATGCCCGTAATGGACGGAATTCAGCTGATACGGCATTGCCATGAAAAATTTCCCGACGTTAAATTTTTAATAATGAGCGGATATGCTGAATTTTCGTATGCTGAACAGGCGTTAAACATGGGTGTGAGCGCGTATATTTTAAAGCCGGTTGATGATGAGAAATTTGTTAAATCAATAAATAAGATTATGAAAGAGCTTTCATATTCAAGAAATGCCAGCAAAAACGCCAGGGATGTGGCGGTATTGGAAAAAGACCGGGACAGATTGATAAGAGAAAGAACCCTGAACCAGCTTTTTCATTCGTCAGGAATTATCGACAGGGCCAAACTTCTTGAAAAGATAGGTTTAGAAGCAGGCGAAGCCGGCTGTTATTATATTCTTGCCATAATCCATGTAGACAGTTCAAGTTATTATCAATCACCTTTTAATTACGACGATCTGGTTTTAATTAAGTTTTCAATAAAAAATATATTGGAAGAAATTGAATGTAACTGCGGAAAGATAATAGTAGATAACCAAAAGGATATAAACCAGGTTTTAATCCTGTTTTACGGCGATGATAGCCGGAAAATAAAAACCTGCTGCAACAATTACATCAGAAATATTTATTCGAAAATACGCAAGCATCTGCATCTTTCTTTGACAATCGGAATCAGCGGCGTTGAAGACAAGCTTACAAGCGAAATATACAGACAGGCTCGGCTTGCCTATGAGCAAAGGCTTGTCCTGGGAGGAAACCAGATTTTCTTCTATGACAAGATTGCAAACTCATCGTTAATCAATGTTCCTGAGCACAAATTCAAACTCCTGCAAAGGTGCATGGAAATATCGGATTTCAATGGAATTAAGTGTATACTTGATGATATTTTTCTCACCGGGGAAGGTTGGATATGGCTGGTGTTTATATTCGCCTTGCCTATTCCGAGGTTATAAGTGTATAATTCTAATAAAGTTCACTCCATGATAATAAAGTTTGCTCTATAAAAATAAAGTTCGTTCCAAAATCC
>JAAYGP010000001.1 GCA_012727625.1 Clostridiaceae bacterium | reverse complement strand
TTTCAGGCTGAAACCTCTAAAAATGCCTGTAACAGGCAGCTGAACTTCAACTTACACACGGAAGACTTAAGGAGCGGTTTTTATGGAAATTGGCAAACTGCCGAATGATGTTTTAAAATCATTGGTTTTTAGTAATATAAAGGAAAGCAGGAAGGAAGTATTAATAAGACCCTCTATAGGAGAAGATTGCGCGGCTGTCGATTTCGGGGAGGAGTTGTGTGTCATTTCCTCCGATCCGATTACAGGTACCGATAATGAGATAGGCACAATCGCGGTTCATGTATCCTGCAACGATATTGCAGCAAGTGGCTCCGAGCCCATAGGATTAATGGTCACAATGCTGGTCCCTCCCGGTGAGACTGAAGCAAATCTTGAAAGTGTTATCAAACAGCTTTCGGTTACGGCAGCGTCCTTAAATGTGGATATTTTAGGCGGGCATACAGAAGTGACGGATGCTGTTAATCGTTTTGTCATCTCCATCACTGCGATTGGTAAAACAACGGGCAAAAATGTTGTCAAAACTTCAGGTGCCAAACCCGGTGATGATTTAATTCTTACAAAATATGCAGGTCTTGAGGGCACTTCAATTCTGGCCCATGAACATCAGTTTAAGCTTGCTGAGATGTTAGGAAGCCAGATTGTTGCCAGGGCTCAAAAACTTATTGAACAGATAAGCGTAATAAAGGAAGGCATGATTGCCGCAAAACATGGAGCCCATGCCATGCATGATGTGACCGAAGGAGGGGTTTTGGGCGCAATATGGGAAATGTGCGAGGCTTCAGGCTGCGGGGCAGAGGTTTTTAAGGAACAGATTCCTGTTCTTGATGAAACCAGGGAGATTTGCAGGTATTTTAATATTGATCCGTTAAGGCTTATTTCAAGCGGATCCATGTTAATTGCGGCAAAGGACGGCGCGGCATTGGTTGATAAACTTCAAAGCAACGGAATAATGGCTTCTGTTATAGGTAAAATAACAGCCGGGGAAAAACCCCTTTTGCATGATGAAAACAAAATTGTTATAATTTCCCCGCCTTATTCCGATGAACTATATAAGGTAAAGAAAAGCTGTTAATAATTATGGTAATGCTTTAAAAATGCTCCGTCCCAACGGGGCAGGGGCAGTGGACCTAGTAAAAAAAACATTTTCAGGCACCGAACCTCCAAAAGGTGATCCAACGTCTGTTGAATCTGCTATTATTGGGGCCTGGTCAACCCATGATAATTTAGGGGACTATATTGTCCGCAATGTTTTAAATCAAACCTGTTTTAAGTAGTGGAAAACAGACACCTTCAAATGGGGGCAACTGAGTACGATTACAACATTAGTGATATTTTGATTTCAGATAAAATAAAACGGTCTTTCGGGGGACAAAATGGATGTTTTTTTTATAATACTGTGTTTTATAATCGGCACCGTTATGGGTTCCTTTTATAATGTTGTTATATACAGGGTTCCTGAATGCAAGTCAATAATAAAACCCCGTTCATCCTGCGGGGATTGTGGAAAGATTCTGGAACCGTTTGATTTAATACCCGTGTTCAGCTATATTTTTTTAAAGGGTAAATGCAGGTATTGCAAACAACCGATCTCTTTACAATACCCCCTGGTTGAGCTGTTAACAGGCTTGCTGTTTGTATTTCTTTATTTAAGATTTTCAATTTCCGTGGAATTTATCTTTTCAGTTTATATATCATCAATATTGCTTATTGTGTTTTTTATTGATCTGAAACATATGATTATTCCAAACGGACTTGTTGTTGCAGCACTGATTGGCAGCAGCATTCTGTTTATTCTTCGCTTTTTTTATGATGATTCCATTATTGTCGGCGAGCCCTGGTATTTTCCCCTGTTAGGTATGGTTATTCCGTCCGTGTTTTTGCTTTTGGTCGCGATATTTGGCTATATTGCAAATAAAGGCGAAGCAATGGGTATGGGGGATGTTAAGATATTCGCACCCATAGGGCTTTTTTTAGGCCTTAAGTTGTCTGTACTTGCATTGTTTCTTTCAATGCTTATTGGCGGTTTGGCCGGTCTTATCCTTATTGTTGCAGGTATTAAGGAAAGAAAAAGCCAGGTTCCGTTTGGGCCTTTTATTGTAGCCGGCTCTTTGTTGTCTCTTTTTTATGGAAATGAAATTCTGACATGGTACTTCAGTATTCTGTAATTCATTTTTTGCCTGACCGGGCGTTTTGCATCGTAAAAATCAAAAATCAATGATGCATTTTATTTTCATGTATATTGATCACGGAAATAAACAGTGTATCCATCTTTCGAGA
>JAAYGP010000153.1 GCA_012727625.1 Clostridiaceae bacterium | reverse complement strand
GAACCTGTTGCCAATATTATAGATTTCTTCCCGACCCTGTGCTCCGCATTGGGTCTGCCCATGCCGGAAAACTCTGTGGGCAGGGTGCTGTCTGATATTTTTATCAAAGAATAAATGGGTGTTGGCTTTTATTTAGTGCTTTGAGGTAAAAAAACATGAAGATCTCCGGTTAATGAAAAGAAAAATAAAACATATTTTAGTAACTATAAAAACTCTTATAAAAGAAGAATTAATTACCAACACAAATGCCGCATATATAATAATTGTTTCAATTTTCTCCTTGCACTAAAGGACATATGCGTTGATACTGAATGCTTTCAGCAAATACAGAAGCGGGCTGATTCTCCCGGATATAATTGGATCTTACTAAAAAAATACTTAAACTGAACTGATTATGTTGACAACCATAATTATCTGTGTTATATTTATTACATACATATTATAGTGAGTAAAATAAGATTCAGGCAACAATTACGAATGAGTAGGTTATGGTATGCAATGGGATAATTTTATGCAAAAATCTCCGTATTTGAGCATAGGAAAATTCCTGCAGATATAAATTCCTGAACCCGGGATAGGGAATTTGCAACTAAAAAAAGAAAGGTATTTTCAGTATCAAAATATCTTTCACAACATTTTATGTGTGCAAATACATATAAAAAATTGTGGCAAAACATATTTTACAGGGTTAAAAGCCCTGGTCAAAACTGCGATCATTAAGGAGGATTAGTTATGATTTAAAAAAGGCAGATTGTGTCTTTGCTTCTGTGCGCAGTAATATTGATTACTATTGCTTCTGCATGTTCACAGATTCAACCGCCGGCAAGTCAGAGTGAATCGTCGGATTCTGCAAGTTCTGCAACAGATGATAAGCCAGGTATTGATATTATGAATCCTACCGGATTTCCCATTGTGAATGAGCCGACGGCACTGACAGCCATGGTATCCAAAAGTCCGGTTTAACCCGACTGAAGTGAAATACTGGTTTGGCAGGAATATGAAAAGATGACGGGAGTAAAAATAGAATTTAATTGTATTCCATCATCAGATATTGCCGAAAAGAGGAATCTTGCCCTGGCATCAAATGATTTGCCGGATCTGTTTCTGAGAGCAAATTGTGATATACTTGGACAGAAAAGGCTGAACTTACAGTATGAAAAAGCCAGCTGATGCCGGTTAATATTATTTTGCGGTAAGCTTTATGTTAAGCTTAGCTTTTTAAATAACATTGAGTTTGTCGATTTTCTCAAAGCCCGATGAATATTTTGGCCCTGGATTTCATAAATACAGCATACAGCAGGCGAATGCAAATAAAAGACCTGGAGTGAAAGGTGAATTTATGAAAAAAGTAATCCTGGCACCAGATTCCTTTAAAGGGACAATGAGCTCAATTAAAATATGCAATATCATGGAGGAAGTAATAAAAAAACATATTCCTGATATTGATGTGAGAAAAATTCCTGTTGCCGACGGCGGAGAGGGAACGGTGGATTGTTTTCTTGAAGCTCTGGGAGGAAGAAAAATCAAGGTTGAGGTTTCTGGTCCCTTTTTTAATGAAATCAATTCCTTTTACGGCATTCTTCCCGATAACAACACTGCGGTTGTTGAGATGGCAGCAGCTTCAGGACTTCCGCTGGTTGGAGACATGAAGGATCCCAAAATTACAACAACATACGGTGTTGGTGAGCTGATAAAGCATGCCGTATTATTCAGCGGATGCAGGAAAATTATCATTGGTCTTGGCGGAAGCTGCACAACGGACGGTGGTGCGGGAATGGCCAGCGCTCTTGGAGTAAAGTTTTATGACAGGAACAATGAGGAATTTATCCCTGTCGGCGGAACACTGGGAGATATTTCACGGATTGACGCGTCGGGTTTATTAAAGGAAATTAAGGATTGCGCAATTCTTGGAATGTGCGATGTGGATAATCCGCTTTTCGGAAAAAATGGCGCGGCATATATTTACGGTCCCCAGAAAGGAGCAGATCATGAAAGTGTGCTGCTACTTGATAAGGGTTTGGAACACCTGTCAAATCAGCTAATAAAGCATTTTAACCTGGATGTGTCGGAAATACCTGGCGCAGGTGCTGCTGGAGGACTGGGTGCAGGTATACTGGCGTTTCTTAACGGAACTTTGGAGTCGGGAATTGAGACTGTGCTGGATACGGTTAAATTTGATGACCTTTTAAAGGACGCAAAAATTGTATTTACCGGTGAAGGGAAAATTGACGGGCAGAGCCTGCGTGGGAAAGTTGTCGCAGGAGTTGCCGGAAGAGCAAGGAAAAAAAATGTTCCCGTCATAGCCGTGGTTGGTGATATAGGTGATGATACCGACGGCATATATGAAGCCGGGGTCAGCGCAATTGTCAGCATTAATCGTGTCGCTGTTCCTTTTTCAGTTGCGAAAGGGCGTTGTGAAAGTGATCTTGAAAAAACCATGGATACAATCATGAGATTATTAAAGCTATTGATATAACAAGGTAAAGTGTCTGCCACCTTTGCAGATAACAGGTAACTATTACACACAACAGTCAGCGAGTTAAAGCATAACGGGCCGCTCAATCGGAGAGTTCCTGAGAGTACGCTTCGGGATTGCCGGATTACACTGACAAAACCCTCTGTTTATGCCTTGTTGAAACGGTGTGTTAAAAATATAGCCTGAAAATAGCTTGCCGCAAAGCCCAAAACAGCTTTGCGGCAAGTAATCTTTTACATACTTGGCCATTTCATCAGCGGCATGTCATATTTATTAAAGAGGTTGGGATGTTTGGGAACAATGCGGAATGAATAACCGTATTCACCGCCATCCGCAATATTAAGTGTTGCGGTGTAGATATAGGTTGAAGGGTCATGCTGCCCTGAAACATGCATTGCAACACTTTCACCCTGTTGTATTGTATTGTTTGACACACTACCGTAATACACCTGGACTTCAACATCGTCCGGAGTTAAATTCCCCAACCTGACAATCGCGTTAAAAGAAATGTTTTCTCCTGATTTTGCGTGCTGTTCTTTAAGAAGTACTCCGTCTTTATCCGCAAGAATCTGAACATTGGGCCATTCCTTATAAATCTTCTGTTTCCATTCCGCAAGTTCCCGGGCATAATCATAATTTGAGTTTTTAATTTGTCTGACCCTTTCAATACAGGGGACGTAAAATTCACGGGTATAATCCTGAACCGTCCTGTATATGCTGAAAACAGGCGCAATTGATTTAATGGATTCCTTCATGATCCTGACCCATTCAACAGGAATGCCCTTATCATTGCGTTTATAATATAAAGGTATAATAACATCCTCAAGCAGGCTGTACAGGGATTGACTGTCTGCGTCATCCTGATACTGCTCGTTTTCGTAATGGGTATCATCACCTATAACCCATCCGTTTTTGCCATTATATCCTTCACACCACCAGCCATCAAATATACTTAGGTTTATTATTCCGTTTATACAGACTTTTTGTCCGCTGGTTCCACTGGCTTCAAGGGGACGCCTGGGGTTGTTGAGCCATATGTCTACACCCTGAACAAGATTTCTTGAAAGAGTCATGTTATAGTTTTCAACAAGGAACACTTTGCCCTTAAAACCATCTTTCTGAGCGATATCATGTATTTGCTTTATCACCTCATGGGCAGGTCTGTCAGCAGGATGAGCCTTACCTGCAAAAATAATCTGAACAGGAAAGCTTTTATTGTTTAAAATACGTTGAACTCTTGCCATATCCCTGAATATCAGATCAGCGCGTTTATATGTGGCAAACCGCCTTGCAAAGCCTATTGTCAGGGCATCCGGGTCTATCTGCTGGACCTGCCTGTTAACTTCATGGGCAGGAAGCCCGTTGCACTGATATTGCTTTTTCAGGCACTTACGTACATAATCAACCATTTTGGATTTCAGATCACAATGTATTTTCCAGAGCTTTTCATCAGGAATCTTCTCAACATTTTCCCAGACTTCCCGATCATAAAGCCTTTCCTGCCATCCTGACGGAAAATATTCGTCATAAAGGTATTTGAATGATGGTGACAGCCATGTAAGAGTGTGGATTCCGTTTGTAATATGGTATATAGGAACATCATCCTCAGGCGTTTCGGGCCATAAACTGTTATATATGTTTCTTGACACGGCACCGTGAAGTTCGCTGACTCCGTTTCTTTTCCCGGACAGATTAAGGGCAAGTACGGTCATGTTGAAGTTATACGGATCGCCCGGTTTTTGCCCAAGGTTTATAAATTCATGCCGCTGGAGCCTGAGCTGGCCCCAGTAATTGCTGAAATACCGATCTATCATTTCCAGAGGGAAAACGTCATTGCCTGCAGGCACAGGCGTATGGGTGGTAAAAACAGATGAAGCGGCAACCACTTCCTGTGCTTCTTCAAAAGACATATTCCTTTCATAAATAAGCTTTCTTATGAGTTCAAGTCCCAAAAATGCAGAATGTCCCTCATTCATGTGATAGACTGTGCCCTTTATGCCAAGTGCGTCAAGCAGCTTAATCCCTCCGATACCCAAAAGAATTTCCTGCTGAATTCTGGTTTCCCTGTCACCTCCGTAAAGCTTTGCGGTTAAACCACGATCATACTGATTGTTTTCAGGAACATCCGTGTCCAATGCATAAAGGTTGATACGCCCGATTGCGATTTTCCATGCTTTTGCATATACTATTCTTCCGGGCATATCCACATGTATCATCAGAGGCTGGTTATCCTGTGTCAGAACAGGCTGAACGGGCAGGTGTGAAATATTAAGCACGGAAAAATGCGTTTCCTGCCATCCGTCTCTGTTAATGCGCTGATTGAAATAACCTTGTTTATATAACAGACCTATGGCTGTAAAGGGCAGGCCCAGATCACTGGCTGTTTTGCAATGATCGCCGGACAGAACGCCAAGCCCGCCTGAATAAATTGGCAATACCTCATTTAAGCCGTATTCCGCGGAAAAATATATTATTTGTTCCGATTGCTTATCGGGGTAATTACGGCTGAACCATGTATCCTGCGTTTCCGACATATATGAATCAAACCGGTTGACAACCATGTTGTACCGTTCCATAAATTCCGTATTTTCCAGTTTCTCGTAAAGCTTTTTATGATTTACCTCCTGAAGAAAACGAACCGGGTTTTTATTAAGCTTTTCCCATAAATTAAGATCAATTTCACGAAACAGGTCAATAGCTTCATTATTCCATGACCACCACAGATTATATGCAATATCATTAAGGCGCGCAAGCTGCTGGGGAAGTTCGGTTGTTACCTTTATTTTTCCAAGTATATACATTAATTCATACATCCTTTCTACAAGTTTACATAATACAATATATGATCTTTTTTGAATTTATATACACCTATATTATCTCATATTACTAAAAAATGATTCTTCTGTACAGGCTGTTTAATTGAATTCTGAAAAACAGCTACTGCTCTGTTGCTGTTCACACCCGGATTCAGTAACTTAACAGGACAGATATTGTGCAATAAAAGGATGCTTCAGTGATATTAAGCCTTCAGTTATCACACAGTATCCGGAAACTGAACCTTCAGCAGTTAAAAATATGCGCATCAATGCATAAATTATGCTTTTTTTCCTTGACACTGGTATACCATAAGTTTGAGTTATTACTATATTGAAAAAAGGTTATTATTGCTATATACTTAAATAAATTTAATAACGGAAAAATATAATTTATATTTTTACCTTTCTTCCGTTATTTTAATCAATCCTTTTTATTTTTTATATATCAAAGGAGGGTATTGTAGTGGCAGGTCAGAAAAAGTTCGGAACTTCAATGTTTGGTTTTAAGCGCGCCGATGTTAATGCATATCTTGAGAG
>JAAYGP010000015.1 GCA_012727625.1 Clostridiaceae bacterium | reverse complement strand
TGTGAAGCCCGTTTCTGAAAGTGTCGGGTTGTTAACTTCCCGGTAGTGAGAATATTGGACAAGCAATTTAATTTTTTTGCGTTTCTTTCGCGAATGAAATATATTACAAGATGGGGTCTTATGCGCAATACCAATTCGGAAAGCATACAGGAACACAGTCTTCAGGTGTCCATGATTGCGCATGCTCTTGCTTTAATTAAGAATATCTATTTTAATGGAAATGTAAATCCCGATCGTATTGCGGTTCTTGCCATATATCACGATTCAAATGAGACTCTGATCGGTGATCTCCCCACCCCTATAAAATACTATAACCCGGCAATATATAAGGCATACAAGGATCTGGAGAAAATTTCAAAAGAAAAGCTTCTGACCATGATACCCGAGCAGATGGTTGATTCTTATCGCAGCATTCTTTTCTTTGATGAATCCTCGGACGAAGGAAGAATTGTAAAGGCTGCTGATCGAATAAGCGCATACATCAAGTGTCTTGAAGAAGAAAAGGCCGGAAACCGTGAATTTAAAAAAGCTGCCGCCGCAACAAAAAAGAAGATACAGGAAATGAACATGCCTGAGGTTAATTATTTTATGGATAATTTTATACATGGTTTTACACTCACCCTTGATGAATTGAATTGACAACAAATTTAATATACACCACTTATCCATGGTAAATTAACAGATTCATTCTTTTTAATACTTGAATAGTAAAACACGTTAATACTATTATATTTTGCAATATTAAAAAAGCGTATAGTATGTTTTATCTTGATAATTAAAAAGCGTGCAGACTGTTTTTTGTATATTCCTGCACGCTTTAAACACGAAAATAATATTGCTCAGATTTATATCAGGCTTATCAAGCTCCAATAATCAACGCCTTATGATTTTCGCGCCCAATGACTTTAATTTTTCCTCCATTGCCTCATATCCCCTGTCTATATGGTAAATATCACTGATTTCAGTTTGTTCTTCAGCAACTAATCCTGCCAGAATTAAAGCAGCGCCGGCTCTTAAATCCGTAGCTCTCACCTGGGCCCCCATAAGAGCCGCACTACCCTCAATTATTGCCGTGCGGCCATCTATTTTTATATTCGCGCCCATACGCTTTAGTTCACTTATATGCATAAACCTGTTTTCAAATATTGTTTCAACAACCATGCTTGTTCCGTTGGCACGGCTTAACAGGGATGTCATCTGTGCCTGCATGTCCGTTGGGAATCCCGGATGTGGGTGGGTCTTTATGTCAACAGCTTTTATCCTCTCAGGACCTTCTACATGTATTGCCCCCAATTCTTCTGAAATTTCAACACCGGTTTCCCGAAGCTTTGCAATTATTGGCTTTAAATGATCCGGCATAACATTTTCTATTAAAACTTCACCCCCGGTTATTGCCGATGCAACCATGAAAGTGCCGGCTTCTATGCGATCGGGAATAATACTGTGCTCTGTCGGATGAAGTTTGTCCGTTCCGTTAATTCTTATGGTGTCCGTCCCGGCTCCTGTTACATTGGCACCCATCGACACAAGCATTGTGGCCAAATCAACTATTTCAGGCTCTGTTGCCGCATTTTCAATTGTTGTCTGACCCTTTGCCAGAACAGACGCCATTAATATGTTTTCAGTTGCGCCTACGCTGGGAAAATCAAGATATATCCGAGCCCCGGTCAGTTTTCCCTTAACATGCGCTTCAACATACCCATGCCCTGTGTTAATGGAAGCACCAAGAGCTGAAAAACCCTTTAAATGCAAATCAACAGGCCGCGTGCCAATGGCGCAGCCTCCGGGAAGAGAAACTTTAGCCTTGCCTTTCCTGGCAAGCAACGGTCCCATCACCAGAAATGACGCTCTCATCTGATTAACAAGCTCATATGGAGCAGTATGTTCTGCAATATTGGTGGTATCAACGGTTATTTCCTTTTTATTGGGATCGAATTCTATTTTTGCACCCAGAGATGTAAGAAGTTTACACATTGTATGTACATCCTCCAGGTTCGGAACCTCTCTTATAACGCTTTTGCCATCTGTCAGCAAGCATGCAGCCAGCGCAGGAAGAATGGCATTTTTTGCACCGCTTACGCGAACCGATCCTTTAAGGGGAACTCCACCATCTATTACGAACACGCTCATTGTCTGTATCTTCCTCTCTTATCTTATGTAAATACAAATGCCAATTATTATGTCATCTGATTTTCTATTACTATTATGTTCATTTTCAAATCGCTTTATTAAGGCGGTTTCTGCCGTTCTTGCCTTATATCAGCCATTCTTGTTAATGATATATCTGTTAATCAAATATTTGTGTCACACTATGAATAATAGACAATTTTTTAGATTTTTAAACCATTAGCATCCACCATTATTATATATAAATTTTGGCTTTGCTTCAACAAAACTATTAATATGAAAATAATTCCATTATCTTTATTTTTACTGTTTAAAGGTTCTGTTAAAATATTTTGTGCAATGGAAGGAAACTTTAGCGGAATTAAGCTTAGAGATGAATAAAGAAAAGCGGGGAATAGCAAGCCAAGTAGTTAATCTCATTCGGGCCTGCTTCAGGCTCAGGCACATCCCTGTATTCAATTATGCCAGGTGATGTCATAACAGCTTGTTTCATAGTCACACCTTCTTTTCTTAAAATTTTCCCTCCGGTTTTCTCACTTACCAATCATACAATTACTAAAAATTAAATGTTTTAAAACGGGAGACAGGCTGCAAAGTTTTACTATTCTGATTATAGTATTACACCATCCTTAAATATGGAAATTTCCCTGTAGCCGTTGATTTCATTCTTTGCCTTGACCTTACCGGAGGCAATATCCATAACGAATCCGAAAAAATCATTCTTTATCTCAACTATATTTTTCCCATCCAGTAATTCCCCTGCATTATAGTCAATCCAACCTTTTTTCTTGTTGTAAAGCCTTGTGTTTGTAGAAACTTTCACCGTTGGAACAGGTGAACCCAGCGGAGTCCCACTGCCAGTTGTAAAAAGTATAATATGCGCTCCTGCCGCCACCAATGCGGTGGTTGAAACAATATCATTACCTGGTGCCTTAAGTAAGTTTAAACCTGGAGCTGACGCTTTTTCTCCATAGTCCAATACATTTGTTACATTCTGGGAACCACTTTTTTGAATGCAGCCAAGAGATTTCTCCTCAAGTGTCGAAATTCCCCCTTTTTTATTGCCCGGCGAGGGATTCTCATAAATCGTCTGATTATGTTTTATGTAATAGCTTTTAAAATCATTAATCAGCTTTACTGTCCTGTCAAATATCTCCTTGTTGACGCATCTGTTCATAAGTATTGTTTCTGCTCCAAACATTTCAGGAACTTCTGTCAGTATCGCAGTGCCGCCGCTCTGTATCAGCATATCGGAAAACATTCCCAATAACGGATTTCCCGTAATGCCGGAAAAAGAATCTGAAGCGCCGCATTTAAGCCCCACAACCAATTTTGAAGAAGGGAGTTTCTGTCTTTTAAACTTTTGCGCATATTCAACCAGTTCCCCGATTATTTCCAGACCTGTTTCAATTTCATTACAAAC
>JAAYGP010000152.1 GCA_012727625.1 Clostridiaceae bacterium | reverse complement strand
CATAATTACCATCCGGCTGCGGATTTGAACTGTCTGAATCACTCATGCCTGTACCTGAAAAATTACCGGAAGCAGCATAATGATTAAATTGGTTCCCGGAAATATTTCCCGGCTCATTCGGCCGGCATTCCATCGTACCAGAGGACACTTTCACTCCATTATATGATTCTTCCGGTTCCCTGGTTGCAAATTGACTATAATTATTACCGGCTGACTTATATCCTGTTTTTTGCTTCAAATCAGCAAAATTATCTCCATTGGCCAAAGGTTTTATCATTTCTGCGATTACCTTAGGTGCTTCATCTTCCCTGACACTTAATTTGCCCTCAATCCATAACGGAAATTCAGGTTTTAGAAGTTCCCCGTATTTCTCAAGGGTATTTGGAAATACAATAACCTCCATTTGCCCGGTTAAGTCTTCAATTGTAACAAAAGCCATAAGCTGATTGCCTCTTGTTGTAATGGTTTTTATGTCTGTTACAATACCCGCAACACGAACAAACTCCCCGTCCTTTGAATGGCTGCCCGGTACCAAATCACCTTTCTCATCCGGGATTAAATCTATTGAATACATTGTTGCCCATTTTTTTATTTCGTCCTCATATTCGCTTAAAGGGTGCCCGGAAATATACATGCCAAGCATATCCTTTTCCATTGCCAGCAAAAGCCTGGTGTCATATTCCTCTATGTCGGGATATGATATGTCCAGGCTTGCATTACGGGAAGATTTTTCTTTTTCAAAAAAGGAAAGCTGCCCTTCCATATTCATTTTCCTGATGTGGGAAATATTGTCCATAATAGATTCGTATGAATTTATAAGCCTTGAACGATATATTTTCATTGAATCAAAAGCGCCGCTTTTTATAAGGCTTTCCACACATCTTTTATTAAGGTCCCTGCCGTCAAGCCTTTCGCAGAAATCCGGAAGTCCTGCAAAGGGACCGTTTTTTTCTCTTTCCTTAATTATCTGTCTGACAATGCCTGTTCCGACGTTTTTAATGGCTGCCAGCCCGAAACGAATTTTCCTCCCGTTTACAGTAAACCCTTCACCGCTTTCGTTTATATCCGTCGGAAGAACCTGAATACCCATTTTCCTGCACTCAAGAACATATTGGGATATTTTTGACGGAGTTCCCATGAAACTGTTTAACAAGGCAGCCATAAACTCAACCGTATAATAATGCTTAAGCCAGGCTGTCTGGTATCCTACAACAGCATATGCCGCAGCATGGGACTTATTGAAGGCATAGCTGGCAAAGTCCATCATTTCATCGAAGATTTCATTGGCGGTTTTCTCATCAACTCCGTTTCGTATGGCACCGGGGATTAAAACCTTTCCGTTTGAATCTGTTTCACCATAAACAAATTTCTGTCTTTCCTCTTCCATAACCTCTTTCTTCTTTTTTGACATGGCTCTGCGTACCAGATCCGATCTGCCAAGGGAATATCCGCCCAAATCCCGGACTATTTGCATAACCTGCTCCTGGTATACCATACAACCGTATGTAACGCTTAATATGGGCTCCAGCATCGGATGGGCGTAAGTAATGCATTCAGGATGGTTTTTATTGCGGATATATTTCGGGATCTGATCCATAGGCCCCGGACGGTATAGAGATATACCCGCTATTATGTCCTCTATTGATGTTGGCTTCAACTCCGTCATGAACTGTGTCATGCCTGCACTTTCCAGCTGGAAAACGCCGGCGGTGTTTCCTGAGCCTATCATGTTAAAAACTTCGGGATCATCCATTTCCAAAGAATCCATATCAAGCTTTATTCCATGGTTTTCCTCAACCATTTTTACTGTGTCCCTGATAACTGTAAGTGTCCTTAAACCCAGAAAATCCATTTTCAACAATCCTAATTCCTCAAGGGTTGTCATGGGAAACTGGGTGGATATATTGCCTTCGTTTTGATATAAGGGAACATATTCGGTAATGGGTTCTTTGGATATAACAACACCCGCGGCATGGGTTGAAGCATGCCTGGGCATGCCCTCAAGAATAAGAGCGGTATTAATAAGCTCATGGATTCTGTGATCATTGTCATAGGCTTGTTTTAACTCAGGGCTTAATTCAAGGGCTTTCTCAAGAGTCATTCCCAGTTGCATGGGCACCATTTTCGCAATTTTATCAACTTCCACATAGGGAATGGCCAGAGCACGGCCAACATCCCTTATGGCGGCACGGGCTGCCATGGTTCCAAAGGTTATGATCTGGGCAACCCTCTCCTTGCCATACTTCTGTACAACATAATCAATAACTTCCCCGCGCCTTTCAAAGCAAAAGTCAATATCAATATCAGGCATGCTTATTCTTTCCGGATTTAAGAAACGTTCAAAAATCAACTGGTATTTAACAGGGTCAACATTTGTAATACCAAGGCAGTAAGCTACCATGCTTCCGGCGGCGGAACCACGTCCCGGACCTACCATTATTTTGTTTTCCCTGGCATAGCGAATAAAATCCCATACAATGAGGAAATAATCAACATAACCCATCTGTCGTATGACATCTAACTCATAGTACAGCCGTTCAATTAGCTTTTTGTCATTACCGTAACGTTTTTTAAAACCGTTTTCACATAATTCCTTCAGATATTCAAAGGCATCACGGTTTTCCGGAACATTAAATTCAGGCAGATGAAGCTTTCCGAACTCAATGGAAGTATTGCACATGGCAGCAATTTTAACAGTGTTTTCAATGGCTTCGGGACAATAGTGGAACTGCTCTTTAATTATCTCAGGTGATTTAAGATATAACTCATCTGTCGCAAATTGCATACGGTCCTCATCTTCAACTGTTCTTGCCGTTTGAATGCACATGAGGATCTCCTGGGCCCTGGCATCTTCTCTGTTCAGATAATGAACATCATTTGTGGCAACAAGAGGAATACCTGTTTCCCCTGATAGCTTAAAAAGCGCTTGATTTACGATTTTTTGCTCCTCAAAACCGTTTTGCTGCAGTTCAAGATAATAATTGCCCCTGCCGAATATGTTCTCAAACCTTAGCGCAAGTTCCTTTGCCTTATTATATCCGTCATTAAGTATGGCCTGCGGAACATCGCCCCCTATGCATGCGCTTAAGCAAATAAGGCCATCATGGTACCTTTCCAGAAGCTCCATATCAATTCTAGGTTTATAATAGAAGCCCTCAATGAAGCCTGCTGAAACAAGCTTCATTAAGTTTTTATATCCCTGATTGTTTTTGGCAAGCAGAATCAAATGCCCCTGCTCCGCATCCAGCCTTGCATCCTTGTCAAACCTTGTACGGGAAGCGGTATAGACCTCACATCCCAATATGGGTTTCACACCTTGCTTCAGGCATTCCTTATAAAAATCAACAACCCCATGCATAGCACCGTGATCGGTTATTGCAACCGAATCCATCCCCAGTTCCTTAACTTTTTTAACAAGAGAAGGAATTCTGACCGCGCCATCCAAAAGGCTGTATTCAGTATGAACATGAAGGTGGACAAAATCTCCCATATAATCCCTCTGTTTTTATTTTAATTTCTCTGTTTTCATCAGTGCATAAAGCTTTTCAGGCAGGCATTTAATAAAACTGATTTGTAAACTGTACCGGAATCAAATCTTTTATTTTATTATACAATAAACAAAGAAAATTTCATAAAAATTTTGGCTTTTGATTTAATTATCAGGTTGGCTTTCCGTAACCAAATAACCGTAAATAGCTGGTCTGCTTTTATTTATTTTTGGAAAAATGCAACTAATTTTAAAGTGATGTTTAATCCAAATTATTACACTTCGTTATGAAATGATTTGATTTACCGCTATAAATAAATACAGACCATAAAATATCAGCATTGGCCAATGGAGCATTACTGAAT
>JAAYGP010000151.1 GCA_012727625.1 Clostridiaceae bacterium | reverse complement strand
TCAACACCCATTGTAGATATGACAGTTTCAATATAATCCTCCGGAGCACCCTCCATAAACATATATTTATTATGCCGCAGCTTAAGAATGGATCGGAGATTTTCTATGTTTCCAACCTCCCCCGGGCTTCCTGAAGCAGCGATATTGTTTGACGGATCTTCATATATTTCCTTGCTTACAGAGAAATTCCCCGCGGTAATCTGGCTGTACATGGCATCCAGGTATTCATTTACGTTCCCTGTCAAAGGATCATCCACTACCGTGCCTGCCCCTTGCGCAAAAGTTACGCTGTCAACCGGATTGCCGTATTTATCCGTCATGGTGAAAAAGCGTATGCCTGCTGCCGGGTCGCCCGGGGAGGAATTCAGTTTATATCCGTCCACATGACCGTTTACTTTGTCAAGAATACCGTCACCGTCAATATCAATAACCCCCTCATTGAAAGCTCTGGCAAAAACTCTTACAAATTCATTCATTTTTCTCTGATAAAAGGGGATGCCTCTGTAATTGGGGCTTCCGTTAAGCTCATCATTTCCATCCCTGATGTCAATATAACCTTTAAGCTCTCCCGATTTTAATGTGAGCTTATTTCCGTCCGCCCAGACTACATCATACAGGTTCTCAATATCTTCGGCGTTAAGCTTTGTATCGCGCTGAACGGCTGCAAGCTCCGACACCATAACATGGTCAACAAGCGCTTTGCCGCTTATTGTAACAACAAAACGCGTATCATCCTCCCCGTTGGGCAATTTCCCCGCAACCACCTCATATGCCTGTATGTTTACAAGCTTTGATAATTTATCAACCAGGTATCCGCGCTGATCCCTCAGATCATTGGCTGTATTGCCTGTAATCTCATAATAGTATATCTGCTTGTTAAGATGTGCTATCTGTTCCGCCAAAGAATTTATTTCCTGAACCTTTGCATAAACAATGTTGTTTACATCATTCTGCAGGTATTCAAAGTGTGCCGCCACACTGTTAAAGTATTTTGCCACCATGATGGCTTTCTCTTTTACAGCGGCACGGGTTGATAAATTGGATGGATCCGTGGAAAGCTGCTGCAGGGTATCGTAAAAGTCGTTAAGCACTTTGTTAAAGCCGCTGTCGGACGGTTCATTATACATTGTCTGCATTTCTTCCAAAAGGGTATGTTTAACCGACCATTCACCAAGGTATTGGGCTTCACTGCGGTATTTTGTATCAAGGTATTCATCCCTGACCCTTTTAACTCCCGTAACATCCGCACCGGTTCCGAGCATTCCGGTTCCGTCAGCCATAAGAAGCGGCCTTGAAGCTCTTTGTATTAATTGCTGTCGTGAATATCCGGGTGTATTTACGTTATTAATATTGTGATTTACATTGGTCAGCCCCCGCTGAGCCGCATACAAACCCCTTGTGGCTATGTCAAAACCTAAAAACGTGGTATTGTTCATTTTCGCACTCCTTGTACCATATTATAAACAATGTTTTCCCGCAGTTAATATATGCAGAAGCATCATACAGGATGAAACATCTTAAGTTTTCCGTCTCACACTCTTTTGCCGCGTTATGAAATACCTGTGCGATGAATCAAGGTGTCCAGCATTTCATTGATGACGCTGATTGTTTTTGTGGCGGCATTATACGCATACTTAAACTTAATCATGTTACTCATTTCTTCATCAAGGGATACACCCATTACGGACTGTCTGTCATTGTCTGCCGCGTAAACGAGGGTTTGCTGGTTTTTGGCAATCTGCTCGGCATCATGACCCATGTTTCCGACACGCAGTATGATATTCTGATAATAGTCATCCACACTAAGAACCTGAACATAGCCCTTCATAAGGTTTTCATTTCTCAGGTGCGCCACTTTAAGGGCAATCACATTGTCACCGTTGGCATCGGTTTGCGACGCGACAATATTGTTCAGATCCTTCATGGCTGTTGCAATGCGAATATTTCCCATTTCCATCGGCAGGCTTGGCTCGATTGGTTCAAAGAACGCGCCACCGTCCAGGCCGGTCAGGGTTTTCCCCGAATACTGCAGTTTGTTTATTTCTCTTGCAACTATATTTACAACTGCATTAAGCATTTTTCTGACATTGGATATAATATCCAGTGACTCGTCAACCGTGGCAATAACCTTATTCACATCACCGGCAGTATCTGTAGCTGCTTCGGTCATAAGGGACGCAAAATCCTCCGCGGGCGTTGCGATATCATACAATAATCCTCCGGTGGAGCCTGTTATGACATCCCATCCGCGCTCAAGAGGATCTCCCTCGGTGAAGTTTGACTCATCCGTTACAACTGAAACTTTGATGTTGTTGCTTTTCAGTGTCGCAATATATCCGTTTATATCATCAGTTGCCGCAACTGTCCCATCCCCGTTAATACTCTCCTGGCTGAAAACAAAAACATATCTGTTGGCTGACTCCTGAAACGGACCTGTACCTGCAAGCTCTTCAACAAGCTGTCCAAAGTCAGCATTTCCTGTGCTTGTGGTTGTAAGACTGTTCAAAGCGTTTAAAAAACTTATATCATCAGTTTTAAAATTGTCATTTGACAGGATCCCGCTTCCGTCATAGGAAATAAGGCGTAAATTATAATTCAGTCCGTTTTTTTTCAATTCGTCAATATAGTTCTGAGCGTTTGCTTTCAGGTTGTCCAGATATGCCGGATCTGTGTTTGACAAATCCACCGCAAAGGTAACATCGGCGGTTGTGTTTGGTGTTCCGTTATCAATACTGCCTTTTGCGCCGCTTACCTTTCCTCTTGCCTCCATAAGCCCTTTTATCGCGCCTTCGCCTACGTTAATTTCCACATCCAGCCCTTCCACCTTTGGAACAACAAAATGTGACATCGCGGCATTCTGGCCTGCGTATATGTTAGTCTGGATCGCCTTGCTTACAAGATAATAACCGCCTACAATAATATCCATCTGCCCGTCCGGATGTTCCCTGACCTCGGCGTGAACCAGCCTTGACAACTGATCCACCAGGTTGTTTCTTGTATCATAATAATCGTTTGCCTTGTTTCCGGCAATCTCAACGGAGGCAATGATTACATTAAGCCTGGCAATTTCTTTGGTAATACTGTTTACCTCTTCAATTCTTTTCATTATTTCAGTGTTTATATCGTCCTGAAGTTTGTTTATCTGTGATCCCATGTGGTTTAAATGATAAACCAGAGATTCCCCTCTTTGCCTTACCAGAGCCCGTACGGTAAGGCTGTCAGGCGACTTTGCCAGCTCCTGCCATGCATCCCAGAACCTATTAAGGGTGCTTTGCAAACCCTCCAGTATAGGTTCTCCCAGGATTGCTTCCAGATCCTTTACGGCATTCGCCCTGGTTTCCCAATATCCCAGGGCATTAACCTCACGGCGGTATATATTATCCAGAAAAATATTCCTTATCTGACGTATTTCCTGAACAGAGGCACCCATTTCAACCCAGGAATTCGCAACAAAACGAGTCTGTGCTGTCTCAAGCACAGCCTGCTGACGAGTGTAACCCTTTGTGCTCAGATTGGACACATTATGCCCGGTTACTTCCAATGATTTCTGGTTGCTTAACATCCCGGATACGGCGGTGTTTAAACCAATAAAATTAATTGCCAAAAAAATACCTCCTCTGATTCTGTTAGCTTTATCGGGAATAGTTCGATCCTGGGGCTATAATACTTAAAAACTGCAACTCAGGATTTTATGTCAAGAACCACACGATTCTTCTTTCCCTGCTCATAGCCCTTGGGGCCGTATTGCGGCACCTGCAGGGATGGCTCAGTTAAAAGATTCAGTGAAAAATCAATATATTCCAGCGCATTCTGCAAAAGCTTCTGATTAAGATCATTTTTTACCTTAAGCCTGTCAATTGTTTTTTTCAGCTTGCCGCTCACATCGGACAACCTGTTTGCCTGGTTTTCAGACAGCTTTTCAATAATGTCCCGGACAACGACCTTATCAGGATTTTTACCATTTTTTATGGCTATCTGACCCACAATTTTCTCCCTGGCATCCTTAAGCTTGTTCAGGTCACCTGTTAATTTCTGCTCTTTTCCAACTGCTGTCTGCAAATTTTCAATATCGCCGTTTATAATCATTTCAGTCTTGCTTTCGGCAATGGTGTATAGCTGATTATACAGCCTGTCTTCATAATCCAGCACCTTTATAAGGTTATCTATCCAGATCGCATCGATCATTTTTTTACCTCCGATTCACAGGTTCCTTATTGTATATATCGGAACAGAATAAAAACGGGATAACATTATTTTTTCTGCTATCCCGCTTTGCTTCTCTTTTGTGCTTATTCCTTAGTTAACATTTTAATGATTTTATCTGAAATATCCCCGGCCTCAACCCTGTATGTGCCTGCTTCTATTTTCCTGGATATTTCATTAACCTTTTCCTTACGGATGTCCGGCACATTGCGCAACGTCTTCATAACAGTCTGAAAATCTTTTGCCAGGCCTGATATTTTGTATTCATCCTTACTTGATGCAACAATGTCCTTTTTAACAACCTTGCCTGTTATGTTGTTATTGTTGTAAATGCCGAACACCTTGGGATTGTCTCCCCGGATCTTCATCAAAATCCCTCTCTCTCATTTGACCACTTCTGTTTATATGTACCATTGGATACTCCTTACCGAATATTCTTATCTTTTGTTGCTCAAAGATAGTATCGTCAAAACCATGATTCAATTTAATGCTTTTATTTAAATTTCCCGCTTTTTCATGGTCCTATTTTTCTCAGGACCTCTGTCTCATATGTGAAAGGCCATTTTTTATCCCGCGGGGAAGATTTCTCCGCCCGAAACAGCTGAATATTTGCTGCTGTTTACAGGTTCTGTTAAAAGATATTGTGCAATGGAAAGTAACTTTAGCGGAATTAAGCTTTAAGATGTATAAAGAGAATCGAGAATTAGCAAGCCGACTGTTTGAGCAAAAATGCAACATGCATTATTATTTCCATGCATTTTTGCAAGTTAGGCTTGCCTGAGCTTTAACTTACCAGCTCTTGCAAATGAAGCTCTTGTTTCCGCTATTGCACAATAGCTGATCTGATTAATAGCTGAATCAGGGTGTGAACAGTAACCATTAAATACAGGTTTTAATAACTATTTATTTTTCTCATCCCTGTGTTTATAATACAGGCCGAAATCATCCTTGCTAAAGCCCGTGTCGCTTCTTTTGGAACCCGTTTCCCCGAGCCTCATTCTTAGCTCTCTGCCTGCATTCATCATTTCTCTGGCCAGACTTTTGGAACATTCAATGCAAAACCGGCCGCTTCGTATTCTGACTCCGCAATTTTCACAGTTTAACGCTATGGGGCTGTTCTCACTAACCTCAAGGCGTTCTTCCCTTAACCACCGGCTTATCTTGTGGGGACTAACGCCTGTGTTATCGGTAACCTCCCGCATAGTTGCCCCGGGAAAATCTCTCAGAAACAACCTTACCTTTTCAAACTCCTCTTCATCAATTTTCTTGCACGCAGGGCAGTAGACAGGACCATTGACATATTGAAATATCCTGCGGCAAATTTTACAATTTCTTATCTCAGGCATTGCGCACCTCCCCAAGGCTTAAAACTATATTTTTATCACCCCGACAGCTTCCTTCTCATTGCAACAACAAAGGCATCAACCTGTATCGCGCCTTCGTCCTTTAAAACTTTTCCGCATTGTTCAAGTGTGTTACCGGTTGTCATTACATCATCAACAAGAAGAATTCTTTTTCCCTTTACCAGATCAGGGGCTTTAACCTTGAAAGCACCTATGAGGTTTCTGAAACGGCCGGCTTTCCCAAGAGCGCTTTGTGCCGGAGTGTTCACCGCTTTAACCATTACCTTTTTCAAGGCAGGTATGTTCATGCGGCGCGCAAGACGTTCCGCAAGCAGTTCAGACTGGTTATAGCCCCTTTTGCGCTTCCGTCCGGGGTGCATCGGTACACATAATATTATATCATAAACCGGCAAAGGCATAAAGGGAACTGAATTGTCTGCGAAAAATCTTTCAAGGTACGAATATGACAAATCAACGAGAGTTGCCGCGTTCCCGGGCCTGTCACTGAATTTTAAATTATGGATTGCTTTCCTGATGCCTTTTTCATACCCGAAAACACAGTATACTTTCCCGATATTGGTGCCATCCGGAGTTCTGTGTTCAAATTTATGCATTACGGGCAGATTCTCCCTGCAGTCTGAGCAAAGTTCCATGGGATTTTTAAAAGGCAGCAGTGTATCACAACATATACATCTAGGCGGAAACAAAAAGCGAAGAAAATATTCATGCAATTGTAACTTTTGACTGCTCATAAAGACCATCCATACTTTCTTTTGGTTACTACTGTTCGCAGGTTCTGCATTTGGAAGGACTGCCGGACAACGTTGCCAGTTTTTCCGCCAGGCCTGTGAATCGTTTTTTTTCGGTTATATTTTCCACCATTTTTTTAAGAATTCTTGTTTCCCCGACTAAAACCACCAGCCGGCATGCTCTTGTAACACCGGTGTATAATAGGTTCCTGCAGGTTAACATGGGAGGTATGCCGGACAATGCCATAACCACCGCGGAAAATTCACTGCCCTGGCTTTTATGGACCGTTATGGCATAGGACAGCTCCAGCTCATCCAGCATGTCATATGTATATTCACAAACCTTGCCGTCATCAAAGGTAACCGTTATGCAATTTTCTTCAGGGTCAATACCGGTGATAATTCCCATATCACCGTTAAAAACTCCTTCTCCCTCGATAACTTCATTATTTTTACCGTATATTTTCCAGGCAAGGCTGTAATTGTTTTTAATCTGCATAACCCGATCTTTTTCCCGGAAAACCATGTCCCTGAACTGTTTTTTCTTCAAATCCGCTCTTTTGGGATTTAACCGGTTCTGCAGGGCTGCGTTCAGACTGAACACACCGGCCGCGCCTTTTTTGGTGGGAGTCAGAACCTGTATATCCTTCATCGGGTCCAATCCAAATTTTTCAGGAATGTGTGAAGTAGTTAAATCAATAACGGCATTTGCGGTATCTTCCGGGTTATTCCTCTGAACAAAGTAAAAATCGCTGTCGGGTATATTAAGTTCAGGATAAATTCCTTTGTTGATTTTGTGGGCGTTCAGCACTATCATGCTCTCCCCGGCCTGCCTGAAGATCTGGTTTAAATATATGACTTCCACACAATTGCTTTCTATTATGTCGGACAGAACCCTGCCCGGACCCACCGACGGAAGCTGATCCACATCCCCCACCAACACCAGTCTTGTGCCTGGTTCAACAGCTTTAAGGAGAGATTGCATCAACAGGATGTCAACCATGGAAACCTCATCAATTATTATTACATCCGCATCTATCGGATCTCTCTCATTTTTTTTGAATTCCATCCGTTCTTCATCGCCTGTAAAACCCACTTCAAGCAGACGGTGAATGGTTTTTGCCTCATATCCTGTTGTTTCTGCCATTCTCTTTGCTGCTCTGCCGGTTGGTGCCGCCAGGGCGATATTCATTCCCTGCTTTTCAAAAAGGGCAATAATTCCCCGGATCAATGTTGTTTTACCCGTACCGGGACCACCGGTAACAACGAGAACGCTGTTCAGGGCGGAGCGCCGTATTGCCTCCCGCTGGTATTCGTCATACTCCACCTTTTCTTCCTGTTCAACTTCCCTTAATGTTTCTTCAGGATTATAAACTTTTTTTCGAGGAGCTGTGTTACATAAAATGTTCAGTTTCCTGCATACATACTGCTCCGCTTTATAAAAAGCGGACAGGTAGACTCTGTCCGGCAGGGATTTTTCAATATATACACTGTCTTCAAACACCAATGATGCCAAAGCGTCGGATACAGCCTCATCAGACGCATTTAACAATTCAGCCGTATAGGGAACCAGAATGTTTTCAGGCAAATAAACATGACCGTTGCGGACAGCGCGGGACAAAACATACAAAATCCCACTTTGCAGACGAAATCTTGATGACATGTCAATACCCATGGTTATTGCAATCCTGTCCGCAATTTTAAAGCCTATGTTTATGTCCTCATCAGTGAGGCGATAAGGATTGCGTTTTATTTCATCAACGGAGTTCTTTCCAAACTTTTTCCAAACCTTAACGGCATATATGGTGGATATCCCAAACTGTTGAAGGAACATGACAGTCTGGCGTATTTGTTCCCGCTCCATGAAAGCCTGTCCTATTTTTAAAGCCTTGTTTTCACTGATTCCTTTAATTTCAGACAGCCTGTGGGGCTCAAACTGCAATATGTAAAGAGTTTCATCCCCGAATAAATCGACTATTTTTCTTGCGGTGGCTTCCCCTACCCCCTTTATAACCCCTGATGAGAGATACTTAAAAATTGCGTCGGTTGTTTTCGGAAGGCGTCTTTCAAATGAGGAAACCTTGAATTGCTTGCCATAAGACTGATGAACTGCCCAGCTGCCGCTGACATAAAGGGTTTCACCCACACTAATACCGGGCATATTGCCAACCATTGTTATAAGGCGCCGTCCTGCCCGTATGCCGCATACGGCGTACCCGTTATCTTCATTATAAAAGATTATATCTTCAACAATTCCCTCTATTTGTTCCAATAATTTTCCCTCGTTGGTTTATTTTTTAATCCTGAGTTCTTTTCCGCTACAGTGCCTTTATTGACCCCAGGCTCTTTTTCGTTACAATATCTTAGTTGAGCCAGGGCTTTTTGGACGTAATACTTTCTAAAAACATTTTCCCCAACATGATTCGGATTGTTTAATCCATAGTGCCTTAGTCATTTTAACATCTGTTATTTTCTGAAGTTTTAGTCTCCGGAATCCATTCTACCCCAATTTACCTCATCCAGCAACACCAAACGGGGATACTCCTTTTTAAGCCTATCCACAAGGGATTTGTTGGGATCATTTCTGTCAAGCTTAATATAAAGTCGTCCGTCAGTGCCAATCCGCTCAAAAATATCTTCAATAAAAATACACCTGATTTTGCCCTCCAGCCCTTCATCCCCAGGGTGTGGGATAAGGCAAAGCTTTCCGCCTAATGCATTGCAACCTACTTTTATTCTGATAATTATATCCTGAATCAGGTGATATATGCCATAAAACGCAAACAAAAAAGCAATGATATAAACTGCCATGTTTCCCACATCCAAAACATCATCCCATACTATTCTATGCAGGTTGGTAACATTTTTGTGACGTATCGCTGCCCTTTTGTCAGAACCTGAAATAGATAAAAGGATTAAATTTCTCTCCTGCCAGATACATAATTGATATTAACAGAACTATAAGACTTAACGCATCACAGGATATTTTTAAAAACATGCTTTTCCCGTTTTCAATCCTTTTCTTCAATATGCCGAAGAAAGGCATTGATGCAATTACAGCTATGGCAAAATAGGGTATTACATAAAGAAGATTCTGATAAGATGTAATAATATCAATTTTACTGACCGGAACATACATAAACATTCTTTTCAAAAAAGCAGTCATATTATCAAGGTTTTCAACCCTGAAAACAACCCATCCGACGACAACAAAAAACAATGTGTAAATTCTGCTTATGAATGATGGAGTCTTTTCCGGAATGCGTCTTAACACATACTTTTCCAGGACCAACAGCAGGACATATCCGCAGTGCATCTATCTGCCGCTCTTAAAGGCATAGGGAGTATTTTTCCTTTATGGCATTCACTTTCCCTTTTGTAAACAAAGAGGTTCAGAAGTCGGGTGCTATCTTATTTGCTAAGGATAAAAGGCGGAAATTGAAAACTTCCGCCATGTTATATTCCTGCCTCACGTTTTAGCATTTCAGCCTTATCTGTTCTCTCCCAGGTAAAGTCTGCGTCTTCCCTGCCAAAATGGCCGTAGGATGCCGTCTTGCGATATATCGGCCTGCGAAGGTCCAGGTTCTGAATGATTGCTGCGGGGCGCAGGTCAAAGTGTTTTAAAATTAACTGCACTATTTTTTCGTCCTCTACTTTTCCCGTTCCGAAAGTATCAACACAAATGGATACCGGCCTTGCAACACCTATGGCATAAGCAATCTGTACCTCACATTTATTTGCCAGACCTGCTGCAACTATATTTTTAGCCACATACCGGGCAGCATAGGATGCCGAGCGATCAACCTTTGTGGGATCCTTGCCCGAGAACGCGCCTCCTCCATGGCGGCCCATTCCGCCATATGTGTCCACAATTATTTTTCTGCCGGTTAGCCCCGCGTCACCCTGAGGCCCGCCGACAACAAACCTGCCCGTGGGGTTGATAAAATATTGTGTTTTGTTATCCAGCAACTCCGGTGGAATAATCGGTTTAATTACGTCATTGATAATATCGTGTCTGATCTCATCCTGTGAAACCTCCGGGCCATGCTGGGCTGATATAACCACTGTGTCCACACGAATCGGCCTGCCGTTTTTATATTCAACCGTAACCTGGGACTTTCCGTCGGGGCGAAGATACGGCAAAGTACCGTTTTTCCGAACTTCGGCAAGCCTTTTTGTAAGCTTATGGGCCAAAGATATGGGCATTGGCATAAGCTCGGGGGTTTCGTCGCAGGCATATCCAAACATGATTCCCTGGTCTCCCGCTCCAATAGCACTAAGCTGGTTATCGTTCAGCTTAGATTCTTTTGCTTCAAGTGCATTGTCAACACCCAGGGCAATATCGGGAGACTGTTCATCAATAGAAGTTATCACAGCGCAGGTCTCGCAATCAAAACCATATTTTGCCCTGTCATATCCGATTTCCTTTATGGTAGTCCGCACCACCTTTGGAATATCCACATAGCAGGATGTGGTTATCTCACCCATGACAAGCACCAATCCGGTTGTAACCGCCGTCTCGCATGCCACACGCGCCATAGGATCTTCCGCAAGGATTGCATCAAGTATCGCATCGGATATGTTGTCGCATATTTTGTCAGGATGACCCTCAGTAACAGATTCAGATGTAAATAAAATCTTTGCCATATAACAACCTCCAGCATATAATTCTGTTAACGACTTTAGAATATCTCTTCATACAATCTGATAATAACTACAACTAAGTGTGCCTTTTTCCAGGCCACAAAATTAAAAAATCTCTTCACAATGAAGAGACTATTTAACACTCCTCATCTTTCAGGATAACTCCTGTAGGAATTGGCACCGCTACATAATGCCGGTTGCCGGGTTTCATAGGGCCCAGTCCCTCCACCTCTCTTGATAAGGAAATTATTTAATTTTTTTTATCATAGCATAAGTTATTAAATAATACAAGTCATTCACCAAAAAAAGTAAGTGCGTTCACATTGGCTGTTACGCCGGAACGCACTAAGTTTGGTAACCTTATGAATAAAGGTTATCTCGTTATACATTCAAGGTTCATAAGGTAAATTACTCTTTTTCAAACATATCCTTGCCCACACCGCAATCCGGGCATACCCAATCCTCCGGCAGTTCTTCAAATGGCGTTCCAGGTTCTACTCCACTGTCAGGATCACCTGTCTCCGGATCATAAACATAACCACAAACAATACAAACCCATCTTTCCATAAATTATCTCCTTTACCTTTATAATATATTCGGTTGATCAAGCAGAAAACATTTGCAGTTTGATATGGTCAACCTAAGTAACGAGATTAAAACATTTTTGATCTTCGTTATAATTTTAAATATACCACATAAATATTTTCTATAACATACAATTAATCCTGACAGATGAAAAACTCTTCTTATCTTGTCTTAATTAATCCAACTTAATTTCACGGAGTAATAAATAATATTAAAGAAATCACTGAATATACCGGTTTTGTGGTTCTGTTTTATACCGGTTATATTTCCACAATGCGTGATTTAAGCCATCAGCAATGGTTTCAGCCATTTTCATTACAAGACCCAGACGGGTATTCTGCAAAACCATAAACTCCATCCATCCGCAGTAATTCACTATTCCCGTAATATGCATATTGCCTACCGCAGGCAGATCCTTTTTAAGCCCGGCACCGGGTTTTAAAGGGCCTGAACCTACCGATATCTGCCCTATATGGCCGGGGATGCCAAGGCAGGCGTCTATTGCAATAACATAGCGGTTGGGTATTTCCTTTTCTATTATCTTTAATATATCCGCCAGATTTCCGGCATGGACAGGATGCTCAAGAGTTCCTATGACACAGGCTCCGAAAGTATTAATTTTGCTCAGGCGGTAACCCACCAAAGGTCCGAGAGAGTCACCCGTGGAACGATCCGAGCCAATGCATAAAATCGTTATAGTGCTGCGTTCGGTTACAGGAGGAAAATGCTTAAGTATGGCACGTGATAAGTTCCAGGCGGCACCATTTTTGTTAATATCAATATAATTCTTCACAATATTGTCCTTTCATAAAAAAATCGTAATTAAAGTTTAAACGACCTGCAAAATTGATATTCGCGCAACTGTATTCTTTAATTAATGATTATTCCCACCAGGCATATACTTATGCATTTATAGCAATAATCCAGCCGGAATATGCGCCAAAAATCGCATAATAGTTTAAGCTAATTAATGCTGAAATTTTAATTTGACTTAAACAAATATCATTGCTGTAGTTTTCGCTTTATGTTAATATAGTAATAACAAACTGGAAATGCACCAAAAATAACCACATGAACATAAATATAAAAGTCAGGCAGGATTAAAATTATGCTTTCACGTTATTTATCTTCCAATGATTCAAAATTTAAGTTTATTCTGGATATACTTGATGGGATGCACGATTGGGTAAGGGTGATTGATCGCAATAATACGGTTATTTTTGTAAACCGTTCGATGGAAGAAGGGCTTGGAATTGAAAATTTGTCGGGGAAAAAATGCTACGAGATTTTGGGGCGTACATCTCCTTGTGTAAACTGCATTGCAAGAAAAGCTGTTTTTGAAGGAAAAGTATTAAAAAAAGAGGAAGTTTTCAATAACAGAATTTATTCTGTTATGAGTTCACCCATTAATACAGACAACGGAGAAGTCAATTATGTTGTTGAAGTTTTCAGGGATATTACAAAAGAAAAGGAACTGGAAAACAGAATCATAAGCCAGAATCTTAAACTTCAGCATGATCTGGAAATGGCGAAAAAATTGCAGTTGCAGCTTCTTCCCAAGGATATCCGGTTTCCCAGCCTGGATTTTGCATACCTTTACAACCCATGCGCCGAATTGAGCGGCGATATGGTGAATTTGTTCAAAATTGATCAGGAACATATAGGAATATATATAGCCGATGTTTCAGGTCATGGAGTTTCAGCTTCCATGCTTACAATATTCCTTATTTCCATACTGAATAAAAAAACCCATTCACCTTCAAGAGCCCTGTATCGTTTATTCAAGCAATTTAATTCCAGCGACTTTGACAAGGATTCATATATCACCGTATTTTACGGAATATATAATACCAGTACATGTGTTTTAAGCTATTCCAACGCAGGTCATAACTGCATTCCAATCATTTGCGGCGAAAATGGTGTTCAAAGGTTGTTTATGCCGAGCGTGCCGGTCAGCAACTGGCTTGAAAAGCCTCAGTATTATGATGCGGCGGTATATCTGCAGCCGGGTGACAGGTTCTTCCTTTATACAGACGGTGTTACCGATCAATGGCTTGGCGATCCTGAAAAATTGGTAAACGATGAATACATACTTAGTGTTTTAATGGATAAAAGCATCAGCCTGAATACAGTTCTTAAAAAAATTTCGGATTATGTCTATTCTCATCTTGAATCTATGAAGACGCAGCCTAAAGACGATATTACAATGGCTGTAATACAACCCCATTCCCGGAAAGATTAGAAATTCCGCTTTACTTTTGCCGTCTGTTTGAGCAAAAATGCAACAAAAATCATTTCCATATGTATTTTTGCGAATTTCGGCTTGCCGGATGATTTTACTTCGCAGAATTACATCATCAATGTTGCGTATTTTTAACGCTTTGCGTTAAAAAACTTACTTAAACATACAGTTCTTGCAAATAAAGCCTTTGTTTCCGCTATTGCACAATATCTGACCTGTCAAGTAACTGAATCAGGTGTGAACAGCAACTCTGATAGTAACTTCTGGCACTTTGCCACATTTTATTCATTTACAAAAGAACATTAGTTCGTTTATAATGTATTAAGAAACACACTTTCCCTGGAGGAATTATGAAACGAACTATTTTACATGTTGATGTAAATTCGGCCTATTTAAGCTGGGAAGCCGTCTATGCTTTACAGCACGGCGCAAGGGTTGATTTAAGAACAATCCCCAGTGTGGTGGGCGGAGATGAAAAAAGCCGGCATGGCATTGTTCTGGCAAAATCCATCCCGGCAAAAAAATTCAATATAAAAACCGGTGAGGTTTTGTGGTCCGCACGGATGAAATGCCCGAATCTGGTGGTCCTTCCTCCGTCCTATTCGCTTTATATACAATGTTCCAACGCTCTGGTGAATCTTTTAAAGGAATACAGCCCTTTGGTTGAAAGATATTCAATCGACGAATGTTTTATGGATCTTACAGGGCACTGCCGCAACAAAAGCTTTGAGGAAACAGCCTGGGAAATCAAGGAACGTTGTCGTGAAGAATTGGGTTTCACTGTGAATGTGGGCATCTCCTCAAATAAGTTGCTGGCTAAAATGGCCTCGGAATTTGAAAAACCGGATAAGATGCACACATTATACCCCCATGAGATCCCCAAAAAGCTCTGGCCGTTGCCTGTACGGGAGCTGTTTCTGGCAGGGCCGCGGACAATTCCTGTTCTCTATAAGCTTAATATTTTTACCATCGGGCAATTGGCTCATGCTTCGCCCGCTCTTTTGAAACAGCATTTGAAAAGCCACGGCATCACACTCTGGAAATACGCCAACGGTATAGACAATTCCCCAGTGACTCCCGGTGAACGTATAATCAAAGGAATCGGGAATTCAACCACAACGCCTTTTGACGTAGATAACAAAAAAGAGGCATTTTTGTATCTTCTTTCTCTCACGGAAACCGTGGCCATGAGGTTAAGAGACAAAGGCATGATGGCTCGTGTAGTGGCGGTTACCATAAGAGATACACAACTTTCTTTTTTTTCACACCAGAGAAAGCTTGCGGTTCCCAGCAACAATACGGATTATCTGTATAACGAGGCCAAGCGCCTTTTTACGGAAATGTGGCAGGGTAATCCGCTGAGGCATTTCGGGGTACATTTGTCAGAGCTTACAGGCAATGAATTCTGCCAGACCTCACTGTTTGACAACGACTTTGTCCTTCGCAGACAGTCACTTGATAAAAGCATTGATACAATCAGGCTGTCACATGGCAGCGGTGCTGTTATAAGGGGGGCGTTTCTGCATTCGGGAATTCCTCCCCTGTGCGGGGGAGTCCACGAATCCTTTCCGAACATGAGAAGCCTGCTTTAACCATACTGATGTATCTGCTTACCTGTGGCACAGGTTTTTCCTGTCTGTGCCGGAATTTTTAAGAAGCGCAGTGAAGATGGTGAAGATAAGGGGTTTGAGGTTTCGCAAATTATAAAGAATGCCTCTGTTCATGGGACTCCAGATTTTTTGTAATTTGTTTTTTTAATGAATATCAGTACTGTTTAAAGGTGGTGCGACATGAAAGTTATAATGCGATCGGTTGACATGATTTGTTGTACCAGCAAGGAGGGGGTAATTACCCCAATAAAATTCCGGATAACTGATGAGAATAAGGAATATAAAATTATCCGTATTGATAAAATCCTGTCCCGGGACGAGGAAAAGCTGGCCGGAAACAGAATGCTGGTGTTTAAGGTCCAAAGCGTTATTAATAACTGTGAATGGCTCTTTGAAATGAAGTATGAGTTTAGTACCTGCAAATGGTTTCTATATAAAATATAACATTGTTATTTCACTGTATTGTAATAGCTGCTGACAAACTTAAACCCGCACAGCAAAATTCAAATTTTGTGCAGTTATACAGTATTGGTATTTATTTTATTTTTTGGCAGATAGGCCTTACTATAAACATCAAAACCTTATAGACTGTCTTATGGTTTCATCCATTATTTTTTTTGCCTGCCTGTTGGGGAGGAAATCCATCAGATCCCGTATCTTTTCCAGATAGCGCTCAACCCAGCCGCAGGCGTCCGCAATACCCCCCAGCACTTTAACCTGGTCTGTTATTCTCCTGATATCTTCCTTGCTCATATTACCCGAGGAAAAAATATTTCTTACGTTTTCCTTAAAATCTTTACTCTTTTGTAAAGCCAGAATTAATGGAAGGGTTATCACGCCCTCCTTAATATCGTTTCCTTCAGGCTTTCCGGTTTTTTTGGAATCTCCTGTTAAATCCAGAATATCGTCCCGAATCTGAAACGCCATTCCGTAATAATATCCAAGCTTTGTAAGCTTTTTTAAGTGATCTTCCTTACATTTTGACAAAAACGCTCCCTCAGAGCATGAAAAAGCAAAAATGGAGGCAGTTTTTCTGCTGATTCTTTTAAATACGTAGTTAGGGATATATCCAGGTTAAACCGGCTGTAAAACTGCTCAACCTCGGCTTCACAAACAGATTTTATGCCGCTGGCGATTCTGTCAAGTCTTTCCTTCGGCAGCGTTTTTGATAAAAGCATAACTGCCCGGGTTAAAAGAAAGTCCCCCATATATACGGCCATTTTATCCCCGTGAAGTCTGTTTATAGTCGGTTTTCCACGGCGTAACCCGGCACCGTCAATAATATCATCATGAACAAGGGTGGCCATATGGAGAATTTCAATTCCTGCAGCCGCCTTCAGCACTTTGTTGTCCCACACCTTTCCAAAGCCGGATGCGAGTATTGTCAATGCGGGCCTCAGCTTTTTACCGCCGGTTACTGAAAGATCCAGAAGCAAAGCCTCAAAAGGCTTACTTCTGGATTTAAGGCTTTCTGAAATAATAACTTCAACTTGTTTGATTTTCTCATTAACTTCAGGATACAGCTCCCACACTTTTTTGCTCCTTGTATAAATTAAGTCCGAGGCTTTTTATTTTTTAGCCTTTGCCAAAGCGTTCTTTGCAGCTTCCTTAAATTGATTCCATGAACTGGTTGCTCCGGAGACTGCGTCAACCTTGTCTACATTCTGAGTTTCAACCAATTTTTTGGTATATTGTTCTGAGCTCTTTAAAGCGTTTTGTGCTTTCTGGTAGTTCTCATCCCCGGATTCTTTTCCATAATTTTCGTCTTTAAGGGTCCCATCAGCATTATACTGCAAAAATTCAGCCTGGGCAATTTTTCCGTCCTTAATTTCGACTTTTACTATACTGTATGCGCCGCGGATGTCTTCAGGAAAAGCTCACGATGCAGGTTCCTCCGCTTCCGTTACAGAAGAGGGCGTGAAGTGTTCAGGATTATAACCGACAATACCCCAGACTGGTATGCCTGGATTGCGGAAAAGTTCATACTTCCATATCCAATGCTGTTCCAGTATTTAATCGTGATAGCCGAGGTTGACTTAGGGTTGGCCTTCTTTTTTGGAATCTTTACCATCCCCGCCGCTGTTGTTGCACTGGGCATGAATGTAAACTTCCTGCTGTCAACAGGAATGTATCCTGAAACATATTGGCTGATTCCGGCTCAGAATGCCATGTTTGCCGACGCTGGCAAATCCTTTGGCGGAGATTACTTTATTATGCCATATCTTATGCGGCAGTAGAGGTATTTTGTAAGAAACAGAAAAATTAAACCGATTTTACACCAGTAAATAAGAAGACCCCCGCAACTTAATATCCCTATTCACAACAGTGAAAGCGCGTGTCCCATTCTGCCTGAAACCCCTTGATTTCAACGGGTCTCAGGTGTTTTTTTGTATACTGCGTCAATTACTCTGAGCCGGGTATTACGGCCCTCTTTAATTACTTTGCGTTACTTTTACACTCGGGGCATATACCGTATATTTCCATCCGGTGCCCGGTAAGTTCAAAGCACTCCCGGAAACACAAAGAAGCAGCATATTCTTCCACAGGGCAGTCCTCTACCGATACCGTCCTGCTGCATCCGGTGCAGACAAGAAGATGCTTATGCACCTTTCTGTTATATTCGTACCGGGAGCGGTTATCATCCATAAAAGCAGTTCTTATAACAAGTTCATTTTCGGTTAGGGCTTCCATCGTTCTGTAAACCGTTGACAGGCTAACCTTTGATCCCTTTTCCTTCATTTTCAGAAAAATTTCCTCAATACTCAAAGGGTTCGGAGCATTATCCAGAATCATAAGTATCATGGATCGGTGCCTGGTAAACTTCATGCCTTTTTCATTAAGCTCATTTCTGTAATCTTTAGTTTTCATCTCTTTCCCCCCCCCCTGACAAGCCCATTGTTTCTCCATTAAGTTAATTTACGCACTATTATTGACGGAGTATCAAGGCTTAGCTTCATTGCCTTATTTCTCTTTTATGTTAATTTACATACGCATAAACAACAAAAGCTCTGCATTGAAACTTTATCTTATTTTTTTCTATGTTAATTTATATGTCCTGTGGTTATTTTGTAAAACATATAAAATCATGGCGCTGGGGCATTTATTCAGTTTCAGATTCACTTTGCCTTTTTAAGCAAAAACGTTGCTGCCAGCGTGATAACACCTGTTATTACAATCGCTCCGCCCGGCTTCAGATCAAAATAATAGGAAACAAACAGTCCTGTCACAACAAAAAAAACTGAAAAAAGCACCGATAATACCGTTACCTGTCTGAAGCTTTTTGCCACCTGCATGGCAACCGCAACCGGAAGAACCATAATTGATGAAACAACAAGTGCTCCCACAACTCTGGCCGATATTGATATGGCAACAGCGGTAATTATGGTGAACACCGTTCCCACAAATTTTACGGGAATTCCTGCCAGGGTGGCGGATTCCTCATCAAATGCCATATAAAACAAGGCTTTATACATAAAAAACAGTACAGCTACAACCACAACGCTCAAACCAATAACCAGGTAAAGCTCAAAAGGCGTTATCGCCACAAGGCTCCCGAAAAGGAAGCTGTTAAAATTTGCGTTTCTGACGTATCCGGAAAAAACAGCCGCAAGGCCAACCCCCAATGATGTTATTATAACAGTGGACATCTCGGCGTATTCAGGAATGGATTTTCTTATACGCTCAATGCTTAAGGCGGCTGTTACGGCAAAAACAAGAGCGCCCAGTATGGGGTTAAAACCTACTGCAAGACCTGCCGCCACACCTGCAAGGGAAACATGGGAGAGGGCGTCGCCTATTGGTGAAAGCCTTCTCAAAACCACAATAACACCGATCAGCGGAATTATTACGGCAATTAAAATTCCAACAATAAAAGCATTCTGCATAAATTCAAATCTTAATATTTCTAGCAACCAGCCCCCTCCTTTTCTGTGTCGCATTTGCAGTCAAGACAGCTGTGACTGTGAAGACGAACTTTATAACCGTAGATTTCAGATAAGGTTTCGTCTGTTATCGGGTTGTTAATATCGTGAACATGCATACCACGCTCTCCCAGGCATATTAGCTTGTTTGCATGCACAGTTATTGCAACGATATCATGGGTCACCATAATAACTGTAATACCAGGATCGTGGTTAAGCCGCGCAAGAAGACAGTAAACAGCCTCTTCCGACTTCATATCTATGCCCACTGTGGGTTCATCAAGAATCATAATTTCCGGATCCGCCACCAGGACCCGGGCTATAAAAACCCTTTGCTGTTGACCACCTGAAAGCTGACCGATAAGTTTTTTCCCATAATCCTGCATATTCACTTTTTCAAGCGCTTCATATACACGTTCTTTATGTTCCTTTGCTTTCTTTCTGAAAATACCTGTTTTTGCCGAAAGGTTGGCTCCGACAATTTCTTCCACGGTAGCAGGAAATCCGCCAATGAAACTGTTTGCTTTCTGGGAGATGTAGCCAATTTTTGACCATTGATCAAAGCTTTGAATATTTTCACCAAAAATTTCAATGCTGCCTTTAAGCGGAGTCAATCTTTTAAGCAGCAGCTTAACAAGAGTGCTTTTCCCGGCACCATTGGGGCCTATAATTCCTGTGAAATCACCTTTTTCAATCTTAAAACTGACATCTTTAAGTATCAGCTTACCCTGATATGCAAAGGAAAGATCCTTTACGTTAATTATTTCATTCATGTTTAATCCACCCGGCCTAAAGCTCTTTTCAAGGCTTCAAGGTTTTCCTCCATAACTGAAAAATAGTCCTTACCTGCTTTAAGGTCTTCCTCCGACAAACCCTCCAAAGGATTTAACTTATCTGTTACTGCACCGGTTTCCCTGGCAATGGTCTCAGCCACCTTTGGACTTGCCAGTTCCTCAAAAAATATAACTTTTACATCATTTTCCTTCACAAACTTTATAATTTGCGCCATTTTAGCCGGAGTAGGCTCGGACTCGCCCGATATTCCCTCAATGGCAATCTGAACAAGTCCATAGGCATCGCATAAATAGCCAAAAGCCTCATGGGACACGACAATCTCTCTGCGCGTAAACTCCTGAACGGACTTTTTGTATGCCCTGTCCAAATCATCAAGTTTCCTTGCATAAAATTCAAAATTATCCTCATAGTATTTCCTGTTGGTTGGATCCACCTGAATCAACCCGTCTTTAATGGCTTCCATCTGTATTTTTGCATTTTGTGGATCAAGCCAGACGTGCGGGTCATAACCATCTTTTCCACATGAATGCAAATTGTTTTCCTCAAGATGACCGTGATCGTGATCATGATATCGATCGCCGGCATGATCATGATTATGGTTATGTTCATGCTCAGCTGCTTTCCGTGCTTTTATATTCCTTGATGTTTCCACGACTGCAAGGTCAGGGCTATTGAGAGACTCAATAACCTTATCTGCCCAGCCTTCCATTCCGCACCCGTTATATATAAACAGATCCGCATGATAAAGACCTGCTATGTCTTTTGGTGTGGGTTCCCAATCGTGCGGCTCAGCTCCCGATGGCACCATATTAATGATTTCCGCCTTATCACCGGCTATTTTTCCGGCGAAATCGTACATTATATAAAAGCTTGTATAAACTGAAACCTTTCCGGCACCACCTGGCCGTACCGTGTTTCTTGAGTTGCATGAGCTTAGGACTAAAACCATCATTATAATTATAGCAATATATATAGTTTTCGGCTTCATCAATTAACCTCCCGTGTAATTGCAAATAATTCGCATTTGCATATATATTATAACCCATTATCCGCTGTATAAAACATTATTTTTAAAAATTGATTGAGTCGGGATTTTGCCGTTTTGTCAATGTTTTTGTTTTACAGTTATTATCCTATAAAGGAAATATTATTGTAATAGCCCGGAAATGTACAAAGACATGCGAAGATAGGCTGGTTTGCTGTTCAGGTTAAAATGGTTACTGTTCACACCTTAATACAGTTACTGATCAGGTCAGATATTGCGCAACAGAAAGAAACTTTAGCTGAATGAAGCTTAGAAATGTATAAGGAGAAGCGGGAATCAGCAAGCCGATTGTTTGGGCAAAAATACAGAATACCTGTAGATTCCCGGCTTAACCGGATCAGATTGATGAGTGTAATATGGACTTGTATACACGCATGCCGCCTTTCTTCGTAACATCCTCCACATTACCGAAAGATTCGTTCATTATTTTTTTGTATGTGGAGCCTCCTTTGTTGTGAAAGGCAGTAAGCCACAGTGCTCCCCCGGGATGCAAATGGGATTTTGCTTCCTGTATAAGACGTGTAACCACACTTTTCCCCGCTGAAATGGGAGGGTTTGTTACTATATCCCAAAACAGGCAGTCATTTAGTTCATCGTATAAATCGCTTTTTAATACTTTCGCGTAAAGTTTGTTACGTTCGGCGTTTTTAACCGCATAAGCAACGGCTCTTTCGTTTATATCAGTCATGGTAAGAACTATCTGAGGATGCAAAGCTTTGCAGAATAAGCCTATCGCGCCGTAACCGCAGCCAATATCAAGACAGCTTTTCCCCGACGGAATAAAGTTCTCTAATAAAAGCCGTGAAACCTTGTCAATCCGGCTCCCGAATGCAAAAACCCCGCTGACTGACACAAATGACAGCGTTTTGTTTCTGATTGTTTCGGTAAACTCTTTTTCCCTGATACCCGATGCCGGTTTTTCTGTATAATAATGCTCACTCATTTGGTTTCTCCCTGTTGAAATTATTAATCTTATTTTTTAAGGCAACCATCAAGCTTTAATGGCTGTTGTTCATACCCATTGTTATTGTCCATTTTTTATATTCAATGAATAACCGCTGCACTACAATGGTTTCCCCTTTGTGTTCCTGGTATACAAGGAGCATAATATTTATTAAAAAGGTTTCAGCGTTCTTGTCTTTTTAAAATAATCATATGACAAAGGCGGAAAGAATAAATATAATCATAAACGCGCCCAAAAACAAACTTATTTTAACGTCCACGTCGGTAAATGCAAGTTGTTTCATTCTGGTACGGCCAATGCCACCCCTGTAACATCTTGATTCCATTGCTGTTGCCAGCTCCTCTGCCCTTTTAAAGGCGCTGACAAACAGGGGAATTAATACGGGTATAAAACTTTTTGCCCTTTCAAAAAAGTTTCCCGTATCAAAATCTGCTCCCCTTGAGGCCTGAGCCTTGATAATCCTGTCGGTTTCCTCCATCAGCGTCGGAATAAACCTGAGCGCGATGGACATCATCATTGACATCTCATGGAC
>JAAYGP010000150.1 GCA_012727625.1 Clostridiaceae bacterium | reverse complement strand
TGTATGTTGTTTTTGTGAAGCTAAATCATGATATTAATGTTTGTTTTATTGATATAGATAAATGACCATAGAAAATTATCATGATTATTCTGGAGGAATAATTAAATTACTTATTAATTACAAAAATTCCTAATAAAGTTACCTGATAAAATTACAGAAAATTAACCTATAACTCAAATTGCAATGTGATTGCTTATTCCATAGTAAGCATAACAAATTTTATAGAAATGGAATGTGAACTTATGAGAGCTTAAAGTCGGGAGTCTTTTGGGGTAAGGAGAACGGTATTTCAGCTGTTAATTCTATATTTAATAGCAGCATTAACTTTTTTTGCAAAGTTGTAGGTTAAGGTTGGATTGAAGCTTACTGATTATAAAAGTGGGAGTTTAGAATCCTTACAAAATGAAAGGAGTAAAAAGAAAAAATATGAAAGAGGACAAGAGGTTCAATAAAAATCTTATACGGCTTCCACTTGATTATAAAGGGGCGGCAGAACTTGCAGAAATCAGGGTATCCATACCCAGTATCATTGTAGATCCTGCAAATGATATTGAAATAGATATAGGGTTGGAGTTGCTTGACAAGTATGGGTTCCATATTCCTGATTTAAAAGCCGACCTTGAACTTGAAATAGAAGGCGGATCAGGAGAAATTCAATCAAGCCTCAGGTTTAAACCCGAATATGACAGCCATTACAAAATAAAAGCTGTTGTGTCCGAAAGAGGGAAAGTATACCGCATCAGGGTCAGGGATAAAGTTACCGGAATTGAGGCAATCAGTAATCCAGGGTGGTGCCCTGAAGTGAGCTATGCTGATTTCGGTTTGTTTTGGGGAGATTTGCATGCTCATCGCATACAGGTTCCTTCCACAAAAATGAATGATCCTCTACTGTGGAGTTACGGACCGGCTACTGTTGACGAATTTTACCAATATGCGAGAGATGTGATGAATCTTGATTTTGCTGCTCTCACAGATCACGATTATTGTTTAAATGTGGATGAATGGAGACAGATTCAGGACGGAGCACAATATTATAATCAACCGGGAAGATTTGTAACATTTTTGGGTTATGAATGGGCATACAACTTCGGGCCTTCCACCGATCACGGCCACAGAGTTATATTGTTTGAAAAGGATAATATGCCGCTTATAAGCAGTAGCTGGAAAGGCTCAAATTCAACCTATGATCTGTTTAGTATTTTTGATAGGCTGTCAGGCAACGGCATGGACATTTTATCAATACCACACCACCCTGCACGTCTATGCCATAAAATATGGCTGAACTGGGAAAGCTATGCACAGAAATACGACAGGCTTGGCGAGATTTTTAGCTTGTGGGGAAGCTGCGAAAAAGAAGGGGAACCATACATACTGAAAAACACTTATGTAGGCATGTTTGATAAGGTTGAAAATCTGCAATTTCCTGCGGGCACATCAAAAGATGAAATTCCTTTTGAAGCAACGGGTCACTTTCTGCAAAATGGCCTGGAGCTTGGTTATAAAATAGGTTTTGTCGGTGGAAGTGAAAGCCACGATGGCAGAGCCGGGGGTTCTGTCATGCATGGACAATATCCATTAAAGAAATTGAGCCATAGACATTATAAAGGAGGACTGACAGGAATATGGGCAAGAAGAAAAGACAGAGAATCCCTGTGGAGTTCACTTTGGAACAGGCGAACCCTTGCAACAACAGGTGTAAGAATTATAGCTTACATGCAGATTGATAATCAGGACATAGGGAGCACTATTTTAACCAAGCATGCGCCAAATAAATTAAAAGCTAATGTGCATGGTACCGGAGCATTGTTGAAAGTTACTGTTGTGAGGAATAATGAAGACTGGTATACCGTTGAAAAACCCGGATGGGATTGCGCATTTGAGCTGGATGATCTGCCAATGCTGAAAAAAGGAGGAACAGACTGGTATTACCTTCGCGTTACGCAGGAAGACGGCAATATGGCCTGGACAAGTCCTGGATGGGTGAAGTTCATATAACCGGAATGATTGACGGAATTTGATGCACAGTAAAATAAAAAGTTAATTGAAGCAATAATGGCAATTTAGCTATATTGCTTATCAGGAATATACAGATGTTTTTAGAAAGGTAATGGAGAAATGATACCTGCTTTTAATAATTTCAATATCAGACTGTGTGAGGATTTTCTTTGCGGAAAAAACAAAAGACCTCTTTTTGGTGTTATGTGGGAGCCAATGTTACTTCCTCCGGAAAGCATTAATGCTGCTGGTGAGAAGAAGAAACTGACGCCCGATGACATAGATGAGGCTGAATTGTCAGCTATGGCTCTAAATTTATTGGAGGCATCCCATGCATTAAGACAGGATATTCCGTTTGCGGCGCAGGCCGGTGGTGGTTTGCAATGGATGGAGGCAATATGCGGATGCGAAATAATAGCCGACAACGGTCAAATCTGGGCACAATCGAGCAATGAAAAACACCTTGAACAACTAATTTCCGGGGACATATCAGAGTCGTGGATGAATAAGCTGTTTGCATGTACAAAAAGGCTTTCTGAGGATTTAGGCAATGAATGGTTTAATTCCGTTCCGGTGCTTCATGGACCTTTGGATATATTATACGCAATAATGGGCGGTGAAGAAATTGTCTATTGTATGTATGATGATCCTGAGCTTTTTAAAAAAGCTGTTTTTGCAGCGGCCTCAGTGTTTCTGCGTGTCAGCCAAAAGCTTGCTTCCATGCTGAACCCGGTTTCAGGAGGATATTGCAGCCGGATGCATATATATACAAAAAAGCCTTGTGTCACTCTTCAAAATGATGCCACATACCTCACATCTCCCAAGTTGTATAAGGAATTTATTTTGCAGCCGGAGATGAATATAGCTGCCGGATTACCGCAAACAGTTTATCATGCTCACAATTCGTCTTTCCATGTCCTGGAGGAGATTGCCAAAAACAACTCAACAGTTTTGCAAATAACCGTCGACATTAATGGTCCTCCTATAAAGGATCAGATCGAGTTATACAAGCGGGTGAAAGAAAAATTACCCATAGTTTTATCCTGCTGGAATTTCAATGACTTGGAAAGGTTCATGGAGGAACTGACTCCAGAGTGCCTATCATTAACCTTTATACCTGCACCTGACGGCTTCAGGG
>JAAYGP010000149.1 GCA_012727625.1 Clostridiaceae bacterium | reverse complement strand
TTGCTTGTTTTTCAAGGTCAAAGTTACAGGCTAAAGCATTCAACCATGAAATCCCAATAATGGGATAGGGGTGCTCGGAAAATTAAGTTCCGCACTGCTTGGATTTGTACTTGCCAAAAACACCCTTGCAAGTTCATATTACGAACAGCGGCATGTTTTGCAACAGGCATTGACTTCATCTCTCACCAGCTTAAGGGAAAGACTTCAATACAGATAAATATTTGTCCTTTACATTCAAAAGGGGCTGTTTGTCCTGCAACAGCCCCTTTTGTAGTCATAACTTCAGCGCTAATCTGTTTCTACTTTGAAAGAATATTGTACAATACCTGTGCTGCCTCAGCCCTTGAAGACGTTGCCCCTGGTAACAGCTTTTCTCCATCTCCCGAGATAACTCCTGATATAACAAGAGTTTCTATTGCTTCGATTGCATAATCGGCAATTTCATCAACATCTTTAAAGCTTTCAAGTGTTCTGCCATCATCACCCGCCGGCATCTCACCGATATTTTCCAATATCCTGTAAAGTATTACAAACATCTCCTGCCTGCTGATTGTAAGCTCCGGTGCGTATTTGTTGTTACCAATACCCAATACCAGGCCTAACTGCTTAGCAGTACCAAGATATGGTGTATAGTACTTATCCCCTGCATCATCAAAGTTATCGGTTATTTCACTGTCTGCTTCAATGCCAAATGAATTCATAACCATAATAAGGAAGTCTGCGCGGGTTACATTATATCCGGGAGCAAAATTGTTGTTTCCAATACCCTTTACAATACCTCTCGCTGCCAGGAATCCCACTGCTTCATTATACCATTCGCTTTCGGAAACGTCATTGAAGTTCACTTCGTTATAACCCACAGCATATACGGAGAAATGGGAAAGGGTGAAGCTAACTGTTCCTGTTTCCTTATTGTATTTGCCCCTTATTGTTCCAAGGTTGCCTTCACTGTCAATATGGTATACCACAATTGAGTTTTCCTTTTCACCAGGTTTTTGGGTATAAGGTATATGGATTTCTGCCTTTCCGCCCATTAAATCTGAGATCCCGGTATCATCTGCTAAGATTTTGAAGTCATAAACCGGCCTGTCACCAACCTTTTCCCTGGCTTCATCACTCAGCAGGTCTTTATCGACAGTATCAATGCTGACTTTTATGTTTTCAGCATTCTCATTGCTGCTGATAGCTTCAACAGCCCTGCTGTCAAAGGTGACTGTTGCCAGGCCCGTTGAGATTCTCAGGCTTGATTCTGTTGCGTCGGCCATTTGTTTCAGTGCACTGCCTGGTATACCCAGGGTGACGGATTTTGCATCCTTTGAATCAACGCTGAGCTCAACCACAACCCGCTGGCCTGTGGTTTCATCCTCCTTTGCATTATCAATCAGTTTAATAAAGATATCTGATTCAACATTTGCACTGGCTGCTCCGTCAGGAGAAACATCAGCTTCGATTGATAAAGCCGTGACTTCATATTCCTCCTCCTCATCCTGTTCCGGTGCAGGTGTCGTTGTTGGAACAGGAGTTGTTGTCGGTTCCGGTGTTTCTGACGGTTCAGGCGCTGTTGTAGGTGTAGGTGTGGGCGTTGCCGTTGGTGAAGGTTCCTGTTCACTTCTTTCTTCTCCATCAATAATGTGTATAGCTCCGTCTCCGGCTGAAACAATGATTTCTGAATAGCCGTCATTGTCAACATCCGCTATGACAGGCATTCCCAGCTTCGTTCCTCCGCCCGGATTTACACTCCAGAGAACACGTCCATCCTCTGGGTCATCTTCTCCGTTAAATACCACCAAGTAACCTGTATTTGTGGAAACTACAAATTCTGCTCTTCCATCACCATCTATATCACCTGTCACGATGCTGTTGGCAATAACGTTCTGGCCGCCAAATTCAGGTCTCATGTCATATTTCCATTTAACCTGGCTTTTGTAGTTATCCCATGCATACTGACCATTCCTTGCAGCCACATCTTCCGGGCTGTCTGTCCATTCGGTTCCTTCGCCTTCATAACAATGCATGAACCCGGCATATTGTTCGCCTTCAATTCCTGTGCTGAATTGTATTCCTATCTCCATCTTCCCGTCACCGTCAACGTCTGCAACACCCTGCAGGCGGCGTCCGGCATTAAGATCATTGTCGCCGCGGTTCTTTACGGTCCCGTCGGAGTTATATGCTGTCGGAGGCATCAGAATATGCCATTCGGCATTATTAACCGGCCACACAATAGGCTCTGTAATAATGTCGCCCGTATAAACCGTGAAACTGTTAAATCCGCCGCTTAATATATGCTCCAGCTCACCATCACCATCAATATCGGTAAAGATCGGGGTAGCATAGTAAATGTATGTGTTGTATGAATCAATCTGCGGATAGAATGAATTAAGGGAGAAAGTTCCGTCAGATTCATAATTTATACGCATATAACCCTCAAGCGCAACAAAATAGATTTCATCCACGCCATCCTTATTTACATCGGCAAGTGAATAGCTGCCCGGATTTGGAAGCGTAGAACGATCCCATGAATTACCTGCGCCTCTTCCTATCTTAACCGTCAATGGCGAAGCATATATG
>JAAYGP010000148.1 GCA_012727625.1 Clostridiaceae bacterium | reverse complement strand
GTCTGGCAGCTTCAGTAATTTTCGCGTAGTCTCCGGTTTTAGCCCCGGCCGTTAAGCTGCTTCCTGCGCCCAATGCAACAGCGCCCGCCTTTATCCACTCAGCAGCATTGTCAACCGATACACCGCCTGTAGGCATTAATTCAGCCTGCGGCAAAGGACCTTTAATGGACTTTATGATTTTAGGTCCGAATAATTCACCGGGAAATACTTTAATAATATCCGCACCGGCTTCAAGGCAGTCAATAACTTCCCTTATCGTCATGGCTCCGGGCATGCATGCAATACGATACCTGTTGCAAAGTCTTATTGTTTCGGTATTAAGGCTTGGACTAACCACAAATTTAGCGCCGGACAGGATTGCTATTCTTGCCGTCTCAGGATCCAACACCGTTCCTGCCCCTAAAATAATCTGTTCCGCTGTAAACCGTTTTGCCAGCGCTTCAATTACTTTGTGAGCCCCTGGTACTGTAAATGTAATTTCAATAGCAGACACTCCGCCCTCAAGGCAAGCTTCTGTAATCCTGTTGGCCATATCCTCGTTTTCTGCCCTTACGACCGCGACCAATCCGTTATCACGGATTCGTGTTATTATTTGTTCCTTCTTCATTAAAACGACCTCCCGTTTTTATATTTACTGAACTTATGTCCATTTAAGTTACATAAGTTAAAGTTTTATGACTGTCTGACAAAACCCGTCACGTTATAATCCGGTTTGAGCATATACTTAAGCAATCTCAGGTCTGTTTTATATAACCCATTCGTTTTGAAATATCTTTTGCAGCATCAATAACCAATTTTATAAAGCAATTGTTTTGCCCGTAATTAATTGAGCTTTTATCCCCCGAAATGCTGATAGCCGCGATAACTTTTCCTGTGAAGTCAAGAACAGGAGCGGCAATACAGCAAACTCCCGTCTCATGCTCTTCGTTGTCAACCGCCCAGCCTTTTTCTTTGGTTTTTTCAAGTTCAAGCTCCAGTGCTTTACGATCAATAATGGTATTTTTTGTGAATGGTTTCAGTTCTATGCTGTCAAGAATCTGATTTTTCAACTCACAGCTTATGGATGATAACAGCGTTTTTCCAAGAGCAGTACAATAGACCGGAACTCTTTTGCCAATTTGAGAATATAAACGGAGACTTGGTACTAAGTCGAATTTTTCTATATAAACCACATCCGTACCATCCAGGATTGCCAGATGTGAAACCTGCCCGGTTGATTCCGACAGGCGGCGCATAAATGGTATTGCTTCTGTTTTAAGCTCAAGCTGGTGCAGGTGCAGGCTGCTTATTTCGATAAATTTCAAACCGATTTTATACAAGCCGGTTTTGGTATCTTTCTCAATATACCCGCGTCCTGCCAATGAATTGATTAACCTGTGAACAGTGCTTTTGTGCAGGTTTAGCCTGCTGCCAATTTCCGTAACTCCCATGCCCTGTGTTGAAGTGGACAGAAGCTCTATAATATCCATTACCCTGTCAAGAATTTGTACCCGCTGTTCTTTCATGGTTTCCTTATCCGTTTCACATTATAAAACTATTTCCCATCATATGATACAATAAGTATAACATTTTGTGCTAATCAAGTCAACGCAAATTCCGTTCCAAATACAATTGCAGCATATTTTAGTTGTGTTATAATAATAATTGGAAAAATACATAATAGTTAAATGCATCTGTAAACAACTAAGAAATTGGAGGTATGGATATGGTTTATGTTATGCTGGCTGATGGATTTGAGGAAATTGAAGCTTTAGCCGTTGTTGATGTGCTCCGGAGAGTAAATATTGACGTTTTTACAGTATCCATTACTGATGACACCAAAGTTACCGGATCGCATAAAATTCAGGTTGCAGCTGATTTAACAATTAAGGATGCAGCCTTGGAAGATGCCGATATGGTTGTTCTCCCCGGAGGTATGCTTGGTTCTCAAAATCTTTATGAAAACTCTATACTGGAGAAAGCACTGGAAAGCAGAGTTAAAAACAAAAAATGGATCGCAGCCATTTGCGCCGCCCCGTTTATTATCGGCAGAAGAGGGTATCTGGAAGGCAAGGAAGCAATATGTTACCCGGGTTTTGAGAAAGAATTAAAGGGAGCTGAAATAGTAAACAAAAAGGTTGTTATATC
>JAAYGP010000147.1 GCA_012727625.1 Clostridiaceae bacterium | reverse complement strand
GATGATAACATTACCGAAAGGCTGGAAAAGGATGCAAAACAGATAATTGAGACGTGGCGGAATGATTATAAAAGCCTTAAACGTCGGCTCTCAGAAGCCGAAAAGAAAATGAAAGGGGAACTTGAAAGCTTCCGGAGTGAAATTCGCAGGCGGTTAAAGGAAAAAATTCTGCTTGAGAAACTGAATACTGAATTACATAATATTCGTGTAGATAATTTCAAGGGAAATCTTGAATCCTTTATGAGCATGAAAGAGCATTTTCAAAGAGAGATGGAAACGACTTCCCTGGACAAGGCAAAGGCGGAGCAGGTTCGGGAGCAGTGGGCGCAAAGGGCTTCCAAGCATGTTATCAGAATTATTGAGCTCATGAAGGAAATGGTTCGCGGAATGGTTTATATCAACCAAAATAATTACACTTTCCCGCTCATAAAGCTAAAAGGCGAAGAATTATTGCCATCCGGCGAAGATGAGATTATTTTTCTTCTAAAGGAACATTTTATCCAGTCAATAAACGAGATTATCAATAAAAATATACCATTGGAGGATATCGATGAGAACACATTAAATGGTCTTATGGGGGATCAGGCGCTGTTTTCAAAAGCTGTACGCGGAAAGTATCCTTTATTGATGGTATATAAAATTACGGAAAAAAATGAGTTCAGGTATGCCAAGCCCCATGACTATCATTATGCGTCCTGGGAGGCTCTGAACCGGGGTGAGGAAGGCTCCGCCGAAGGAAGCGGAGGACAAAAGCTGTCTATCAGCACATTTATGATGATGATGCTTGTAAACTATAAAAAAAAGACAATCGGAAGCAATAACCCCTGGACGGTATTGCTGATGGACAACCCCTTTGGTCAGGCATCGGCAAAACATATATTGGATCCGATATTTGAGATAGCCAGCAGCTTAAATTTCCAGCTTATAGCACTTGCACCACCGGAAATTATAAAAATTGAGATCAGCAAGCGTTTTCCCGTTTTCTGGGAACTACGAATCGAAGAGACTGAAAACAGTTATTCCAGCCTGATTACAAGCCGCCTTATCCATGGCGGAAGAAAAATCCTTTAAGCCAATAAATCATTGAAACTGAATAATACATTTTACAGGTTCTGTAAAAAGATATTATGCAACAGAAGGAAACTTTAGCGGAATGAAGCTCTTGTTTCCGCTATTGCACAATATCTGACCTGATCAGTAACTGAATTGGGGCGTGAACGGTAACCATAAAATAACTGCAACAGATAACCAAAAATGAACAAACGGGGGAAAAGGGGGAACAATCCCGCTGGTTATTGACCAGAAAGACCATTCCCTTGTCTCCCGTTTTATAGCCTAAACAATATAATTTGTCTGATAATACGTGTAAATGGCTGAAACCCCAAGGTTGCTCTCCCTGGATGTTATAAGCACCGTTCCTGTAAGGAATGAGGAATTATAAAAAGGAGTCTGGTAAAGAATATTGTTGATTTTGCCTCCGCTTATCTGCAGTGCCTGGAATGGTTCCAGTTCATATATTATTGGTTTGGTCACCACAGAGTCTTTACCGAAGGAAGCCGGCACTGAAACCCTGATACTTATTTTTGTCCTGCGGGGGGTGTTGTTTTGTATGTTAATCAATGTATGGTAAATTCCTTCAGCCAGCACATTGTCTTCTTCAAGTATGCCCATTACGAACCTTGCGGGATAAACATAATTGCTTTTTTTACAGCCGGCTTCGTTAATTTCCGGTACCGGCGCTATATACTCCACATCAATTCCGCCGGCGGTTTTATTTGTTATTACCTCAACCCTGACCAGTTGTTCTCCGTATATGGCGCCTGAAGAATCAACAGCACTTATTGTGAAGCTGTAAAAGCCATCGGCAGTATTGGGAGGCACTCTGAGCCTTAATAAGAATTTAACAGGCTCTGTTGCCACACCTGAAAAATATTCCGGCTCCACTGATTTAATCCAGTTTTTAAACCCGGCGCTGGCAACAAGTCTTAGTTCCGTAACGGATGACAATGTTGAAATAATGCTATTATATACATCATCCACAAAATTTTCAGATGCTATTAAAAATGTTTGACCGCCTGTTATTCCAGTCCAGTAGTTCCAATACTCAATATCAATTGTGTTGGCGTGGGTATCTATAAGAGTTACTTTATTTTCAGCCATTTCAGCGAGAACTGTCTGAAGATCCAGATCGTCTGAAGTAAACATGACCTCATCTCTTCCGGGATCACCGCCTGTGGATCTTACGCCTGTTTTTCCGGGCACCCCCTCATTAAGATTGTCGTCGTGGGGAATCGCATCTGCAAAGTTTAGCAGCACGCGTTTAGCACCATCACGCCAGGAAATATTTGGGGCTGAGTAGCTTTCATAGAAAATCCTTGTATAGTTCTGTGGTGTATCAGCCCCATCTCCCAGGGTAAGGGCATTAATGGCATTCAATACGGCGGTCGTATCATCTGTAATCGGTTGATCCAATCTGTATGCATAGTCCCCTGCCTCAGCGCTTCCATATGTCGCACTGTATCCATAGCTGTCATAACTGTTAGGATAATCCATATAGGATACAACACCATAATTGATGTCAATCCCTAATTCTTCCAGCTTGTTTATTAATTGAACAGTACTTGATTTAGCTGCATTTATTATTCCTGCCATGCTTCCTGTAAGGTCATAGGCAAACAGTATATCCAATTTTTCAGGTAAAGGTATGGTAACTGACTTCTCTTCCGTGACATCCTGACCGGGAGCTAGTTTTAACGAAAGTAAACCGGGCTCCAGCATAATAAATCCCTCCTGTTAAAATTATTTTTCAATAAGGTAAAAACTACTTTACATAACACTATATGAGACATGCATGAAAAATGTACGATAAAATGTTGTATTTTTTTATTTCTGCTTTGGGATTTGATGAAATTAAAACAGGTAAGGACGACATGATATGGGCATACTTTCCGGGACTTTTGAGATTATTCAATATAGACTCATGAGATACTGAATAAACCACCAGAAACCAAAAGTCAGATAATTAAAGCGGAGGTTTGTTGTGGATATAAGCTTTGATGCGGTGTATGGCTCGTGCCATACACTTCGTCAGGTTGCCGGGCAATGTGTTTATATTGTTATTTAGTTTGCAATTATAATAAATGCTCATATTTACGGTTGTTTGTTAACCGTGAGGAAATGATGGAAAAACATACTTTTGTTGATCTTTCCCGGGAGAGTTATCGGATACGGCGTAAGACTCCTTCCCTGAGGCGGGAAATATAAGGCGAACTGACTCATTTTACTGTTTTCCTGTATTTTAATGGTGAATATCCTGTAATTCTTTTAAATATCCTTTCAAAGTGTGTCATTGTTCCGAAACCGCAGGCTTCGGAAATTTGCGATATATTTAAGCTGCTGCTTCTGAGAAGAGTTTTTGCCTGCTTAATTC
>JAAYGP010000146.1 GCA_012727625.1 Clostridiaceae bacterium | reverse complement strand
CTTCAGCCTAAGGAAGGTTGTTTTTTCTACAATATGAATTACCCCTACGAACATGAAAGAGGTTTAAGCGACACTGAGGATCACTATATTCCGGGTATTTACGAAATTGATCTTGCGCCCTGCGAGGAAAAAGCCATAACCGTTGTTGCAAGCTATGGTGAACCTGTTGATACACTGGACGGTGAGTATTTAATCAGTCAGGAGATATTAAGGCAAAAGGAACTGGTAAAAGGACTGGAAAAAGATAAATTCAGGTTTTGGCTTACTCTTGCTGCAGATAAATTTATTGTTGGCAGGAAGTCCACAAATGCAAAGACAATTATTGCGGGCTACCCATGGTTTACCGACTGGGGCCGGGACACAATGATTGCGTTGACCGGTCTTACCCTGGCAACCAAAAGGTTTAATGATGCAAGGGATATTCTGTCCACTTTTGCGAAATTTGAAAAAGATGGGCTTATACCCAATGTATTTTCCGATATAGGCACCGAACCCGCATACAATACTGTTGACGCTGCCCTGTGGTATTTTGAGGCCATTTACAAATATATAAAATATACCGGGGACTTTGATTTTGTTGTAAAAAGATTGCTGCCTGTTTTGAAGAATATAATAAATGGATATATGAATGGGACCGGATTTGATATAAAAATGGATGAAGACGGCCTTATAACAGCGGGGAATGAAGAAACCCAATTGACATGGATGGACGCAAAAGCCGGTAACTGGGTCGTAACCCCAAGACATGGCAAGGCTGTGGAGATTAATGCCCTTTGGTACAATGCGCTTAAGATTATGAATTATATACTTATAAGATCAGGCGAAAAAAATGATGACTATTTAAAAATTGCTCAAAAAGTAAAAAGATCATTCGTAAAACTTTTCTGGAACGAAAACTCCAATTGTCTGTATGATGTGGTGAACGATCAGGGAAAAGACGACAAAATACGTCCGAATCAGATTCTGGCAGTGAGCCTTTCATTTCCGGTATTGAGCGGGGAAATAGCCAAAAGTGTTGTTAATACGGTTTACAATGAGCTTTACACTGCCTTTGGGCTTAGATCACTAAGCCAGAAATCCGCAGAATATAAAGGTATATATATTGGCAACCAATTTTCAAGGGATGGTGCCTACCACCAGGGGACGGTATGGACATGGCCATTGGGACAGTTTATTACTGCCTATGCCAGAGTTTACAAAGAGGATGGAGATCTTATTCAAAAACTTGAAGATTTCTTTCTTCCCTTTGAGGATCATTTAAAAGATTCTTGCATAGGAATCATTTCGGAAATATTTGACGGCAATGAACCTTTAATTCCACGGGGCTGCTTTGCGCAAGCCTGGAGTGTTGCTGAAATATTAAGAGCTTACGTGGAAGATTATCTGCCGCTAAAAAACAATAGTAAAAAAACAACCGGGACTAAAGCTTCGGTTTCGTAACTTATAAATAGTTTACCGCCAATATGATAACAATGGTTCAACAACTAAAAGTATGGGAATGCAACCTGTAGCCTGCCTGTGGAAACAGCACCGGTTTTGATTCAATATCATGGTGACCGGGGACGGTATTCCGTGCTTGTTTGTATCCTG
>JAAYGP010000145.1 GCA_012727625.1 Clostridiaceae bacterium | reverse complement strand
GTTCTGGCACTCGCGCTAAACAAGATTCCGACGGCTGAAAATTTATCGGATGCAACAACAAAAAACCCGCTCACCACAAGGGTTAACGGGTTTTTATTTGGAGCTGGCAAGAGGACTTGAACCCCCGACCTGCTGATTACAAGTCAGCTGCTCTACCAACTGCGCTACACCAGCTTAAAAATTTTGTTTATGGCGACCCGGAAGGGACTCGAACCCTCGGCCTCTAGCGTGACAGGCTAGCGTTCTAACCATCTGAACTACCGGGCCATTATTCTGATGCAAGAAGTGGGATTTCAGGCTGCTGTTCAAATTGGCCTCATTTAACACCTCTCACTTCCCATGTGGTGACCCATAGGGGACTCGAACCCCTGTTACCGCCGTGAAAGGGCGATGTCTTAACCACTTGACCAATGGGCCAAATCAGACCAACGATTTATATTTTAACTGCTATAAGACAAAAAGTCAAGAAAAAAATCTTTCCTTAACAAAGCCCGCTAATTATAATATAACAGGACGCTTTTTACCTGTTTAAATGTCATTCTTTATTATTATTTTTGTGTACCTGTCCTGATCTTATCTGACTAAACACCGAAGGAATACTGTTTTGTTTATAAACAACCAACTGAAAGCAACAGAGTAAAATTGCCGCGATCAAGATCATTATTTTCATTTTTATCTATCTTCTTTTATCTTGATTTCTTTCTTCTTTTCCCTTTACCGGTCACATGGGCTATAATATGTTTGTTAACCGATTTTTTGTTTTTTCTGCCGTCCGAGTTGTCTTTATTGTTTTTATCTGATATATGATTCTTTTTTGAGTTATAATCCGCATTAATATAATTTAAAAAATCCCTGCCCAGGTCATCAGCAAACATAAATTCAATCTGGCGGGTCTCAGGACTTGAACGGACAACAATAACGTCCACAACATCGCCAATACGATAGATGTTTCCGGTGTTTTCACCTATAAGGCAGTATTGTTTTTCATCATAGATGTAATAATCATCATACATGCTGCTTAGCTTTATCATTCCCTCTATGGTATTATCCAGTTCAACAAATATGCCAAAGGATGTTATATTTGAAATAACACCTGTAAATTGCTCGCCAAGATGTTCAAGCATATACTCGGCCTTTTTGAGATCATCACAATCCCGCTCTGCCTCTTCCGCATTTCTCTCCCTTTCAGAACACTGCTTTGTAATCTCCGGTAATATGTTCATATAGTGGCGGTTTCTGTTTTCATCAAATTCTCCGTTAATGTATTCCTTCATTATCCTGTGAATGATTAAATCCGGATAACGTCGTATGGTTGATGTAAAATGGGAGTAATAATTTGCCGCAAGGCCGAAATGCCACTCATGCTCGTAACTGTATCTTGCTTTTTGCAGGCTCCTTAGCATCATAGTGCTTATAAGTCTCTCCTGAGGAGTTCCTTTAATTCTGGTCAGTACATCCTGAAGCGCTCGCGGATGAATATGATTGGGGCCTTTGATTCTTTGGCCGAAATTAAAAAGAAAGGCATTGAGGCGTATGATTTTTTCAGGTTCGGGATCTTCATGTATCCGGTAAACAAATGGTATATTAGCCCAGTAAAAGTGCTCTGATACTGTTTCATTGCAAAGCAGCATAAATTCCTCAATAATTTTATTGGCAATAGTCATCTCGTATTTTTTTATTTCAACTGGTTTTCCATGTTCATCAACAATAATCTTTGCTTCCTCAAAATCAAAATCAATAGCTCCCCTTATGCTGCGTTTTTTAGCCAGAATCAGCGCAAGCTCCTTCATGTTCCTGAACATGGGCACAAGCGGTTCATAACGGGCTATTAAGTTTTCATCGTTTTCTTCCAGTATTTTATAAACATCAGTATATGTCATTCGCTCGTCAACATGAATCACACTTTCAAATATTTCATGGTTTACAACCCTTCCAAGGTTATCAATGTCCATAATTACGGAAAAAGCAAGCCGATCTTCCTTTGCGTTGAGGCTGCATATGCCGTTTGACAGCTCCTTTGGAAGCATTGGAATCACTCTGTCAGGAAAATACACGCTGGTACCTCTTTTAACAGCTTCCTTGTCCAATGCTGAATTTTCCTTTACATAATAAGATACATCAGCAATGTGAACCCCTAACCTGTAAACTCCATTTTCAATAATCTCCAGGGAAACAGCATCATCAAGATCCCTTGCATCCTCACCGTCAATTGTGACCATTGCAAGTTCTCTTAAATCCCGTCTTTTTTCTATTTCTTCGTCTGTAATTGACTGCGGTATTTTCCGTGCCTCTTCCAGAACCTCTTCAGGGAACTCATAAGGGATGTTATATGCCTTTATAATCGATAATACATCAATTCCGTCGTCATCCTTGTCACCAAGGATTTCAACAATTCTGCCCTCAGCGTTTCTGTTGCTCTCTGGATATCGTGTTATTTCAACAACAACTTTTTGGTGCGGTTTTGCATTCATCGTTTTATCCAAAGGTATGAAAATATCACCCTTGATTTTCCTGTGATCGGGTATTACAAAACCAAAAGAACCGCTTTTTTCAAATACTCCGACTATTTTCTCATTGGCCCTGGATAAAATTTTAACTATTTCACCTTCTGCACTTTTGTTTCCATGCTGTATCTTTATAACTTTAACAAGCACACGGTCACCGTGCATGGCACCGTTTATATTTTCAGTTTGTATAAATATATCACCATGTTCACTGTTGTCAGGCAAAACAAAGCCATAGCCTCTTTCATTGCCCTGAAACCTGCCTGCTGCAAATCCCATCCTTCCTGAAGCGCCATAACGGTTTTTTCTTGTTTTTATTATATGCCCGTCTGCTTCAAGCTCATCAATAACTTGCCTGAAAGCCTCCCGGTCCTCGGAAGGAACATCCAAAACAGTTGCCAGCTCATCAAAAAGCAAAGGCTGGTATGATTTTTCATTCATAAAACCAAGTATTTTTTCTTTTCTGATCTCCATTAATTCTTTCAATCCAATCACTCTCTTGTTTAATTAGTATTATATTAAAACAAAGGTATAAGCCACTTCTTCGCATAGCCATTGCGTTTATTCACTTATCTTCAGGAATACTCTCTTAATCCCCGAACCTTTTTAACAGGCTAATTTATTTCAAACCAATATATACTGTCCATTGGCATTAGCAGGGCTTTGCTTATATCTTTTTACAATTTTTTAGGAAATATTCAGAATTCCTTTCCGAAAACCGGAGGTCACAAGGAACATTGTATGGCTATGGTCAGGATAAACATTCACATATCTACAGGCCCAGCTCCTCGTGTATTTCTTTCATGGCTTCAAGTCCTATGTCAATAAATTCCTCAAGTTCCAAACCTAATTCTATGCAAGTTTTTATTTGTTCACGATTTGAACCCCTTGCAAAACTCTTGTCCCTGAATTTTTTAAGTACAAATTCGCGATCCACCCCGGATAATTTTTTGTCCGGAAGTATTAAGGCACATGCTGTAATCAGACCTGATAACGGATCTGCGCAAAATAAAGCTTTGTCTATTCTTCTGTTTCTTTCAATTCCATGGCTGGCATTATGCGCCTTAACCGCATATACAACGGTAGGATCAATATTCAAACCCTCAAGAATATCTGCGCCAACAAGAGAGTGTTTTGAAAGATCGCCCCTGGTTTTGTCCATATCAATATCGTGCAGAAGACCTGCAAGACCCCATTGCTTTACATCTTCCCTGAAGTAAGCAGCAAGCTTTTTCATAATTGCTTCAACAGCAAGACAATGTTTTATGAGGTTTTTTGATTCCAGTCTGACAGATAACTCTTCATACGCTTTTTCTCTATCCATTTTAAATCCTCCCTGCAAAATGTTTAGTAACACTATTCATACCAGTTCATAAGATTTTTATGATAAACCAGGTAAAATCTCTTTAAGTTTTCACTCAATTTCAGCAAAACCAGACATAAACCGTGTAAAAAACATCATTCGGCCGGGTAAATCTACACCACAATTATAGCATAAAAAAATAGCCTCAAGTTACTTGTTTTTATTGCGGAATGATGTATAAGAGTGTAAAACTTTAGTCACAGCAATGAAGAGTGAAAATTCTTCGGGATAAACTTGACATAAAACCTGGCCAAATTGTGCTATATATGGTATAATAGAACATGG
>JAAYGP010000014.1 GCA_012727625.1 Clostridiaceae bacterium | reverse complement strand
TAAGGTTACTGATACGGACAAGGAAACAGAAAGGTTTCAGACAGCCCGGTCGAAAGTATTAAAGGATTTGAGTGGATTGTCTGATAAATTGCTTAAGGATAATGCCAAAGATGCTGCTGAGATACTGGAAGCTCACAGGGAGATCCTTGAGGATGAAGCAGGCTTTATAAGCCCCGTACTGGAAAGAATCCGTGAAAATAAAGATAACGCGGCATACGCAACGGCATATGTTCTGAATGAAATAGCAGACATGTTTCGTTCCATCGATAATGAATATATGCGTGAACGGGCTCAGGACGCGGAAGATCTGAGAGATTCAATCAACGCGTATATTCTTGGAATAAAAGGAAGCACCTCTTCCGAAATCAAAGAATCAGGCATTATTACTGCTTTTGATCTTGCACCGTCAGATACCGCGGGACTGGATGTAACAAAAGTAGCAGGTCTTATGACCCAGGTGGGAGGGGTCACAGGCCACACTGCAATTATGTCAAGAACCATGGGTATACCGGCAGTGGTGGGTATTAATAACCTTATGGAACATGTTGATGACGGAGTTATGGCAATATTGGACGGTGATACCGGTGAGGTAATAATAGACCCGGACAGTTCACAGCTTGAATATTACAGTAAATTGCAGTCAGACTATATTGAACGGAAAAAAGAGCTTTTAAGTTTCAAAGGTAAACCCACCTGTACCTGCGATGGGCACTATGTCAGGCTCAAGGCTAATGTGGGAACGGCTGACGACGTAAAAACATCGGCTTCCTGTGATGCAGAAGGAATTGGTCTTGTACGCACTGAATTTTTATACATGAAAAGGAAGGAGTTGCCCACCGAACAGGAACAGTTCGATGCTTACCGGTCGATCCTGAATGAAATGGGTAAAAAACCCGTTATATTCAGAACTCTTGACGCCGGCGGCGATAAGGAACTTCCGGCTCTTAAGCTTGAAAAGGAAGATAATCCTTTCCTGGGGTTCAGGGCAATACGTATATGCCTGAAACACCATGGCCTCTTTAAAACACAGCTTAAAGCACTGCTCAGGGCAAGTGTGTATGGGGATTTACGTATTATGTTCCCGATGATTTCATGTATAGAAGAATACCGTGAGGCAAAAAGAATCCTTGAGGAGGCAAAGGCCGAGCTGTCATCAGCCGGCAAGCCCTACAAGGCTGAAATTCCTGTAGGTATAATGGTGGAGGTTCCCTCCGCTGCCATAATGGCAGATAAATTTGCACGGGAGGTGGATTTTTTCTCCATCGGCACCAACGATCTGGTTCAATACACCCTCGCCGCTGACAGGGGGAATCCGAACCTTGTCGACATTTCAACGCCATATCATCCCGCGGTACTGTATCTTATCTCAAGAACAATCAAAGCTGCGCAAAAGTACAATATACCCTGTGGCATGTGCGGTGAAGCAGCGGGCGATTCAAGTCTCATTCCTCTTTTCATCGGGCTTGGCCTTAAGGAGTTTTCCATGAACGCATCATCCATACTTGGGGCAAGAAAGCTTATAAACAGCTTGTCCTATGATGAATGCAGGAAGCTTGCAGGCAAGGTTATGAAACTTTCAACAGTCGATGAGGTTAAACGTGCCCTCGGTGAGCAACAAACAAAGTTATAAGGAGAAAAGGATATGACAGTAGAAGAAGTCAGGGTAAACCTGGAAAGCGGGCTGCACGCAAGGCCTGCCACAAAATTTGTGAATCTGGCAAAGGGATTCAGATCAAAAATAACAATCAGCCATAACGGGAAAACTGCTGATCCCAAAAGTATAATAGCATTATTATCACTTAATGTGCAAAAGGGAAACATTATTACGATTGCAGCAGAGGGTGAAGATGAAGCACAGGCAGTGGCCGCTCTTTCAGCCTATGCCCGGGAAACGGAATAATCCCGTCTTTTACTTTCTTTTTGTTGAAAATGATTGGTTATTTACAGGACAAACGCCCCCTGCCGGTAAATTTACAGCCGGATCAGGGGACGTGTTTTATTGGATGGTGCAATAAAATACATAAGCAGTTCTGAAAACTTTTCAACCCCATCTGCACTTTTACTGTGGTAAATAATGCGGCTTTAAGAAAGGGGTTTTCTGACTTAATGATGCGGGATTAATCAGAATTTAAACCTGCCCATCAGGGTCAGAAGATTACCTGCCATTTCATTAAGTTGTCTTGCCATGTCGTCAAGCTGCTCGATTGATGTAAGCTGCTCCTGCGTGGAGGCTGAAACCTCCTGGGTTGACGCGGATACCTCCTCCGAAACCGCGGATATGTTTTC
>JAAYGP010000144.1 GCA_012727625.1 Clostridiaceae bacterium | reverse complement strand
GGAAAGGATGCTGCTGTGGTTTATGGCTCCAAGGATTTCAAATTTAAAAATACAAAGGATTATCCGGTGGAAATACTTATAACAGTTACTGATGATGAGGTTCAAATAACCTTAAACAAAAAGTCGTAAGAAAACTTGTGTAAATTATGTGGGCATCACGCCCAGATATTTTAACCGGCGCTGATGCCGCAAACATTTCTTAAGTCACTGGCAATAAGATACATGATCTCAGAAGCCGGGAAAGTTGTTTAAGTACGATAGTTTGTTACTTCAGGCTGTGACACAGCAGCAACCTGGATGTTTCTGAATATAAAAAATGGGTAAATTAAGTGATGTGTCTCCATCAGAGACACATCTTAGCCGGAAGTTTCGATTATTGAAGCACCAGGTTTTAACGCACTTTCCGTTTAAGACTCAATTTACATGTAGTTTCGCTGATTTAAGGCATGTTCAGGTCAGATGTTCCTTCTGATAAAGTCCCCTCCTGCCCGGAGTATCAGATAAAATGGTTTAGTCGTGAAAGTGGGCTTTTTTCAGGTATTTCATCGCTCAACATATAGATTGGGATCGGAAAATAAGGAAAACCGGCTGCATAAGGCGAAAGTTCATATAATTGGTAATACACAACCAGCACCTGATCTGAAACATAATAGTCCTGACCCGGCGAAATCCCCTTAAAGCTATCAATCAATGGTATATCCCTTTCTTTAATCTGTCCTGAAATCTCTGCGTTGATAATTTTTCTGTACTGTCCGTCCTCCCTGAAGAGCTGATGTAATGCATAGTTTTCCCCGGTTGCCGTATCCATGGTCAATGACTTTACCATAGTCATAGGATGTGCGCCGCCAAACTCCGCAAATCCAACTAAAGACAAACTTATAATACCTCGTTGATTGTTCTTTATCTCATATGATCCTTCAATTCTTGTTCTCAAATCCGGCTGCATAAGTGCTTTTGCCAGGTTTATTGTTTGATTGCGTATTGCCATATTCATTCGCGCATTTGCATTTACTCTTTCATGCCCCATTACCCGGGGATAAAGCATGGAGATGTCTTTCCCGCGATAGATACTGGTTATAATATCAGCAGGCCGCTTAATCAACAACATAAAATCATCACCTTTTATAATGCTCATTAACAAAATTTATAATTATCAATAATTCAATAAGCATTTTGTGTTTTTGCATAATACCTGACAAGTTCATCAGATATCCCCATAAGAGGAATATAAGCGTTCTCTTGCCCGTTGATTTATATTATGCTTTTAGTGATGATTTTGAGCCTTTTCACCTGATTATTGATTAAACGACTCTTAAAACATTTATCTTCATGTCCTGAGATAAGACATCAAACCCGGTCGGCGGGTACAATCATACCCTGAAAGGATTATTCAGACCCGGACATAACTTTCATTACCGAGAAAAAGTCACACAAAACGAATTAAAAAGTGCGTACCACCGGTACGCACCACAAACCTTTAACTGTTTATAATTCAGCATTACAAAGTATTCAATATGCTTCGCATTTAGCTTAAAAACTTATTTAAAGTACTCAACCCCTGCTTCAAATAGCCTTTGATTCTTATCACCCGGCACATTTTTGAATGTGTTTGAAGTATAACGTTCCGAGTGTCCCATTTTCCCGAATATTCTGCCATCTCTGCTTGTTATACCCTCTATCGCATGCACGGAACCATTTGGGTTAAATCGTATATCATATGTTGGATTACCGTCATGATCAACATACTGAGTGGCAATCTGTCCATTTTTAACAAGCTCATTAATTATACTGTCGCTTGCTGTGAAACGGCCTTCTCCATGGGATACGGCTATGGTATGAATATCCCCGGGCACTGTTTTGGAAAGCCATGGCGAAAGTGAGGAAACAACTTTTGTTTTTACAAGACAGGAGACATGGCGTCCGATAGTGTTAAAGGTCAGGGCGGGACTGTTGTCATAAAGTTCACGTATTTCACCATAAGGCAAAAGCCCAAGCTTAATAAGGGCCTGGAATCCGTTGCATATTCCCAGAATCAGCCCGTCCCGCTGTTTTAGCAGCTTCATTAAGGCCTCGGAAAGATATGAGTTTTTGAATACGGTTGCTATAAATTTCCCCGTACCATAGGGCTCGTCCCCCGCACTGAAACCTCCTGAAATCATAATTATCTGGCTGTTTTCAATTTTCTTTTTCATACTTTTGACCGATTCTTCAATGTCGGAAGGGGTAAGATTTCTCATTACGAAAATATCTGTAACAGCGCCTGCCCTTTCAAATGCATAAGCTGAATCATACTCACAATTCGTTCCGGGAAAGACAGGTATGAAAACCCTGGGTTTTGCAAATACTTCACTGCTTCGTATTGGAACAAATTTTGTAAAACATATATTCATGGGCTCAGATTTTTCAGTTTGTGTTCTTGTAGGGAATATATTTTCAAGGGTGCTTTCCCATGCTTCTTTAAGTGTTTCCAGGTTCATGGATATACCATTTATTATAATTTTTGCCTCAGGGATTGTAGCTCCAATAACCTGATAATCCAGATCCCTTAAGAGTTCCTCAGGAATTTCCTTACCGCCAAGTTCAAGTATTATGCTTCCGTAATCAGGTTTAAACCAGTCAATTGCATCTGAATTATCCGCCGCTTCAAAACCAATATCGTTTCCGAAAGACATTTTACTGATTACCTCAGCTATGCCTCCTGTTTTTATGGTGGAAACTGATAATACTTTCCTGTCACGTATAAGTTTGTGGATCCTGGGATAGGTTTGCTCAATCTGTAAAAAATCCGGAAGTTCCAATGAGTCTTTCCTGATGCGCACCAACACGACATGGCTTCCCGGCTTTTTGAATTCAGGCGAAACAACATTCCTGACATTAACTGTACCAACAGCAAAAGAAACCAGCGTGGGCGGAACATTCATGTCTCTGAATGTCCCCGACATACTGTCTTTTCCGCCTATAGACGGTATTCCAAGCATCATTTGGGCATAAAACGCCCCCATCAGCGCACTGAAAGGTTTGCCCCATTTCCTGGGGTCGTTCCCCAGCTTTTCAAAATACTCCTGGAAAGTAAGGCGAATTTTTTTATGGTCCCCGCCCATTGCAACAATTTTTGCAACTGATTCCAGGACTGCATAAACAGCGCCATGAAACGGGCTCCATTTTGATACCTGCGGGTTAAAACCAAAGGACATTAATGTGCCTGTTGTGGTATTTCCTTTTTCAACGGGTATTTTAGCAGCCATCCCCTCTGCGGGAGTTAACTGGTTCTTTCCCCCTAAAGGCATTAGAACCGTTCCGCCGCCTATGGTACTGTCAAACATTTCAATAAGACCTTTCTGGCTGCATACGTTAAGTTTCTTTAAATTTTCCGTCCATTCCGCTTCCAGTTCATTTGAAAGCTTTACAGACAAAGCATCACAGGTTTTTTCAGGCTCACTGACTTCAACGCTTGTTTTCTGCTGAACTCCATTTGTATTTAAAAAATCACGGCTGATATTTACAATCGTTTTTCCGCACCATCTCATTATTAACCGCTTTGTATCGGTTACGGCTGCAACAACCGTTGCTTCAAGGTTCTCAAGCCTGGACAGCTCAATAAATCTGTCTGCATCTTCCCTTGCAACAACAACTGCCATTCTTTCCTGTGATTCTGAGATTGCCAGCTCTGTTCCGTCCAGTCCCTGGTATTTTTTTGGTATGGCATCAAGATCGATATCCAGACCATCCGCCAGCTCACCAATGGCAACTGAAACACCGCCGGCTCCGAAATCGTTGCATTTCTTAATTAACCTGCTCACCTCAGGTTTACGGAACAGGCGCTGTATTTTTCTCTCAGTGGGCGGGTTTCCTTTCTGCACCTCAGCTCCGCAGGCTGTAAGAGATTCTTCCGTGTGCTCCTTTGAAGAACCTGTGGCTCCGCCGCAGCCGTCCCTTCCTGTTCTTCCTCCCAGAAGAATTATGATATCACCTGCTTCCGGCTTTTTGCGTACCACATTTTTTTGGGGGGCAGCGCCTATAACAGCACCTATTTCCATTCTTTTTGCCACGTAATCTTCGTGGTATATTTCATGAACCTGTCCGGTTGCAAGCCCTATCTGGTTGCCATAGGAACTGTAACCACGGGCTGCTGTTGTTGTTATAACCCTTTGCGGAAGTTTTCCGGGCAGGGTTTCTGAGACAGGCTTACGCGGATCGCCGCTGCCTGTAACTCTCATTGCCTGATACACAAAGGAACGCCCCGACAGGGGATCCCGGATGGCTCCTCCCAGACACGTTGCGGCACCGCCGAAAGGTTCAATTTCCGTTGGGTGGTTATGTGTTTCATTCTTGAACATCACAAGATATGGTTCCTTCTTTCCGTCTATATCAACATCAACCACAATACTGCATGCATTTATTTCATCAGATTCGTCCAAATCATCAAGGCGGCCTGTTCTTTTCATCTCTTTCATGGCAAGAGTGGCAATATCCATAAGAGTAATCTTTTTAGCACTGTTCCCATAAACTTTTTTCCTGGTATCAAGGTAATTCCGGTAGACCTCCTGTATCTTCCCGCAAACCTGTCCATTCGCGAAGGAAACATTTTCTATTTCGGTTAAAAAAGTTGTATGCCGGCAATGATCAGACCAGTAGGTGTCAATAACCCTTATTTCCGTTATGGTTGGATCGCGATGTTCAATATTTTTAAAATAATCACGGCACAACAGAAGATCCTCAATTGACATTGCAAAGCCGTAATCATCCCGCATGGTTTTAATTTCTTCCTCATCCATTGAAATAAAGCCGTTTAATATCTGCACATTATCAGGATGTGGCTGCTCAACATAAAGCGTTGACGGTTTTTTAAGATCAGCCTCCCTGCTCTCAATGGGATTAATGCAGTAACTCTTTATCCTGTTAAATTCTTCATCGGTAACATCACCCTCTATAACAACAACTGTTGCCACATGTATCAAAGGCCGTTCCGTACCCGATAGCAGCTGGACACACTGGGCACAGCTGTCAGCCCTCTGATCATACTGCCCGGGCAGCAGCTCTGTGGCAAATACTTTCTCATCCCCCTTAACCGGCATTTCCTCCTCGTAAATATAATCAACCGGAGGCTCAGAAAAAATTGATGTCTTTGCTTTTTTATAATCTTCTTCGGATATATTCTCAACATCATACCTGTTTAAAACCCTTACTTTACTAATGCCGGAAACCCCAAGATTTTCCCTGAATTCTTTCATAAGTTTTACAGCCTGAATATCAAACCCAGTTTTTTTTTCAACATATATTCTTTTTACAGACATTTGTTTCCCTCTTTTCTATATTTAAAAGCATTAAAAAACAATGATAGAGCAACTTTTTTTAAGATAACCATATTATACATATATGAAGCGTTTTTGAAAAGCCTTAATTTCAAACAGGAGCAATGTCATTTATAAAAAAGTTGCTGTTTACACCCTGATTCAGTTACTGTTCAAGGTCAAATATTTTGCAATAGCGAAAACAAATCATTTGCAAGAGCTGGTAAGTTAAAGCTCACGCAAGCCGAAACCCGCAAAAATGCATATGGAATAAATAATGTATGTTGCATTTTTGCTCAGACAGTTGGCTTGCTATTCCTCGCTTCTCTTTATACATCTCTTAGCCTCATTCCGCTAAAGTTTCCTTATATTGCACAATTTCTTTTAACAGAACCTGCGAACAGTAGCAAAATACCCCTTCAATAAAGCAAATAAGAGCAGCAGGCGCCCCGGGGTAATTTCAATGACGCTTGACATGATGACGGAAAACTCCGCTGCTTATGTCGGAGAAAATCAGATATAACAAAAAAGAAAGGGGCGGCCATAAAATACAATAAATACTTTATGCAGCTCCCTTTTTTACTTAGGATCAGATGTTTTCCGGACTGCCCAGTGTTTTTCAGGACAGCCCTTTGATTTACCGGACTGTTTGCTATTTTTCCTCTGACAGGGTTACATCAAATGTCAGATATTCACCCCTGGAAGCATCAGACCCGGTTACCCGGTATATTTTTAATGTAACAACATCTCCGGCTTTATGTTTATTCTTTTCAATCTCAAGTTCGCTGAAGCTTTTAACGGCTATACCGTTAATCTCAACTATAACGTCACCGGGTTTTATTCCGGCATTGTAAGCACCGCTCAAAGGCTTTACATCATATACCAGCAAGCCGACCGGAGCTTTGATTGATTTTGCATAATCCTCGGTATACCGTGGATCTATATACACTCCAAGACTGGGACGTCCCCTTACATATCCGTTTTCAATCAGGTTTTCCGCAATATGCATGGCATCATTTATGGGAATTGCAAACCCAAGGCCTTCATACCCGGTGCTGCTGATTTTTACAGTATTTACACCGATAACCTCGCCTTTTGAATTTACCAGCGCGCCACCGCTGTTTCCCGGGTTTATGGCCGCGTCGGTCTGAATTACTTTTAATGACTGGGTTTCACTCAGCTGTATCCTGCGATTCAGACCGCTGATAATTCCGGATGTCACAGAACCCATAAATTCAAGCCCTCCGGGATTTCCGATTGCAACTGCAAGCTCTCCCACCTTTAAAGCATCAGAATCTCCGATATCAACAGCCGGAAGATCTGTCAAATCAATCTTTAAAACGGCAATATCCGACTTTTCATCACGACCGATAATTATTGCCTCATAATATTCATCCTTTTGATTAGGCAGTATGACTTTTATTGATGAACCGTCTCTCAGTCTGTTTCCTGAGTCTATAGCAGCCTCGATAACGTGATTGTTTGTAAGAATATATCCGTCGCTTCTGATTATAATTCCTGAGCCTGAGCCTGAGCTCTGATGAGATCCAAACCAATAATTATATATGGTATAGTCTACCTTAATCCCTACAATTGACGGACTCACCTTTTCCGCAATGGCAGTAACCGGTGATTCTACGGTATTAATGATTTCTATTTGTTTTACCTGCTGCGCTTCAGTATTTTTAGTCTCAATGTTTTCATTAATATTTTTGGCAATTGAGGGAGCACCGAACTGGAACCATGTTCCAACAATCGCCCCTCCGATGACAGAACTCAAAATTGCCACTATCAGAAGCGGAACCAGCATTTCACGCATTTTCCCCTTATTGGGTTTTTCATAACGTTCGGAGTAAAAATGTGATGTTTTCAAATCATCATAATTATTCCACTTTTGTTCACTGTAATAGCTGTAATATGGATTGATATTATCAAAGCTTTTATTGTTCTGATAATAACTCTCATTTGCCTTGTTCGAATCATAATATCTGTATTCGTCCATTATTCTCTCTCCTTTCATGTAGTTTTGCATTGCAAACATCTGTTTCAACTTTTTATCAATTTACAAATTAACTAAACCAAATTTATAAATACTTTCGGTTGATGTTCATCCGTTCTTAAATCCAATCAACCTTTGGAATAAGTCCGGTCAACCATATTCTGATTTCACAGACTGCGGCTTTGTTTAAACTATTTCCGGGAAATTCCCGGAAATAGCGGTTGCTAATTTTATATAGCGATAAAAACCTATGTACACTTTCATCTTATACTTGTATTTTAAATTTTATATTTTACAGCAGTATGAATAAATTGTGAATTTAAATTATTTCAAAGATCATTCAATGGAAGTGAAAAAATAAAACTCGTGCCTTTATTTATCTCACTATTGACATTAATTTCTTCATTGTGCGCCTTTATTATATTTTTTACAATGTATAAACCAAGCCCGACACTGGTTTTATCCCTGCCTCTGGATTTATCGCCCTTGTGAAAACGATCAAAAATAAAAGGCAAATCTTCCGCGGGGATACCAACGCCCGTGTCAGAAACCGTAATTTCAGCTTTTCCTCTGCTGCCGGTAATGGACACAGAAATCTGTCCGCCCCGGGGAGTAAATTTCACCGCATTATGCAAAAGATTTATAAGAACTCTTTGTATCGCGTCTCTGTCTGCTTTTACAATCATGACTTCCTGCTCAAAATTAGCCCTGAAATTTATATCTTTTTCCTCAAGATACTGTTGCAGTTGAATTACACTAATGCGAACAATTTCGCATATGTCAAAAACAGTAATGTTTAATTTTGTCTCCCCTGCCTCCATTCTTGCAATATCAAGCATATCGCTGACCAGTCTTTGAAGTCTTTTAACTTCATCCTTAACAATCGCAAGGTATTCTTTCTGCCTATCTTCAGGTATTGTTCCATCAAGTATACCTTCAATAAAGCCATTTATTGAAGTCATGGGAGTTCTCAGCTCATGGGAAATATTTGCGACAAAGTCTCTTCTCATTTTTTCAAGATTTTCAAGGGTTTCAATCATGTGATTAAAACTTTCTGCCAATATCGCCACTTCATCATTTCCCTTATATGTTAATCTGTTTTGCCAATCCCCCGAAGAAATCTTCCTTGCAGCCTCAGTCATTTGCTTTAAGGGACTTGTTATCCTCTTTGACAGGAAATAAAGAAAAAACAGTGAAACAACAAGAGAAATCGTAATGGATGGAAGAAACAGATTGATTATAGCTGATCCGGTTTTTTTGATTTCCGGTATGGGAGTATGCAGCATAACATTTCCCTGAAAGGTTCTTTCGTTTATAATTACGTTAGGAAAAGAAAAAGGAATTTTGACCGTCAGCCATTGCATTCCGGTTTCTTCAAAAAGACCGTAAAAATTTCCCGTTTCGTTAATTGAACCATCAAGGCCGGACATTGCAT
>JAAYGP010000143.1 GCA_012727625.1 Clostridiaceae bacterium | reverse complement strand
GTTGTTTTAGTTTTACCCGGGGAGCAGGCTGCACCCACAGACTCAGAGTCTGTATCAGCTGAAGTTCCGGCAAGTAAGGAATCGCCGCCTTTAAACCCGGTACCGGCGGAAAACCCGGCCCGGACACTGATACCAGCACAGGCATCGGTATTGTCAATACCATCAGTAACACCAGTGCCTGCATTAGCAGCGCCGATATCAACGACAACAGCACAAACATCTCCACCAACACCGGAACAAACGTTACCATGGACACAAACACCAACACCGGAACAAACAATACCATCGACATCAACACCAGCGCCGGAACAAACATTACCATCACCACCAACACAGAAACTGAAGCCAAAACAGATACCGGCACCACTACCGGTATCCCGGCAGGTTCCAGGTTCAACATCTGCTTCTGCTTCCAAAGCTGAGGTGATATATTCTTTTAAAACTGAAACACCTGTCATTTGCCTGACTTTAGACGACGGAGGAGACAAAAAGTCCGTTGAAAGAGCGTTGAAAATCTTAAAACAAAATAATGTAAAATGCATATTTTTCGTTATAGGCAAGTATTTAAAGCTATATCCGGATTTGTGGCGGTCGGCCTTTGAAGATGGTCATCAGATATGCAACCATACGCAAAATCATAAATGGCTTTCGGAACTTAATAATGATGAAATAAGAAAAGAGATATCCCAGTGGGAGGATTCCGCGAAAGCAGTTCTTGGCGAAAAATATGTAAAAAAAATGAAACGGGAATTTCCCTATCTCCGGCTGCCGGGAAGCGCAGGCAGCAAAAGCAAAAGAGTGCTGGGAGTTGTTCAGGAAATGGGTTATACGGTAATAGGCTGGGATGTGGAAACCTACTATGCAATTTTAAGACATTACAATTTACAGACAGAACCCAGTGAACCTATTGCACAGAAAGTTTCTGAACATGTGATAAAGCGGGCAAAGAGCGGTTCAATAATTTTACTGCACTTTAACCCATATGATACACTGAAGCTTGAAGATACAATAAACGGGTTTTTTAAAAAAGGGCTTGAAATCCGTTTGCTTTCAGATATAAATTATCAGGATACATATGATAAAGGCACAAGCTCCAATATACCCTTTTACCACGAATTGTTCTGAAATAATAAATAACAGGTTACCTGTCAATGCGAATCCCGGAGGAATTTCAATGCCGGTTGCGGGATGTAAAGATTACGGTAACGCAAGGGAAAACATTTTGTATATATAAACAAAATAATCGTTTATACCGATATTTAATATATGTAAGACATATGGAGGGATCGAGCATGAGAATTGAAAGCACGGATGCTAACAGAAAGCTTGTTGAATATGTGGCGGAAAGGAATTTTGCCGCTGTCACCTCTCAAAAGATAAATACAATTCCCCATGAAAAGAAAGGCTTCAAAGAGGAAAACACGCTCGTTGCAGCTTCGGAAAAAATAATAAAGGAATCGATAGGAAAAGCAAACAAAGCTATGACAATTGCCAACAGATCGCTTCAATTTTCGGTTCATGAAGCGACAAACGAAATCATGGTTAAAGTCATAAACACAGAAACAAAAGAAGTTATTCGTGAAATACCTCCTGAAAAAATTCTGAATATTGTCGCGGGATTAATGGAACTGGCAGGTTTGTTAATCGACGAGAGAAGGTGATTTCATGAATATTATTGGTTCAAATTTAAGAATAACAGGGCTGGCATCGGGCCTTGACACGGATCAGATCGTTAAGGATTTGATGACCGTTGAAAGAATTCCCCTTGCCAGGCTGGAACAACAAAAGCAGCTTGCCGAATGGCGGCAGGAAAGGTACAGGGAATTTACAAACCTGTTGCGTGCATTTAAGGACAAATTCTTTGACATAACGAAACGAACATCCTACCTTTTATCGGAAAATTCATTCAAGGCGGTTTCCGTTATATCCGATTCGGATGAATATGTTACGGCCAGTGCCAATGCTTCAGCTTTGGAGGGAAGCCACGTTGTTAAGGTGATTCAGCTGGCAACAGCCGACAAGGCCGTAAGCGACGGCAGTGTAACAAAAGACATTTCCGGCTTTGTTTCCAATTTCAGCTTATCCGGAAAAACCATTAAAGTTACTCTGGACGGAGTAACCCGTACAATACACTTATCTGATTATGATAATCTTGACGATCTTATCGGTAATGAGGAAAACGGGCTGCAAAAGCTTTTAGATGACGCTTTTGGATTAGCATATAATGGAGATAAAAAAATAACGGTTTCGAAATCCGGCGGGAATATTCTTTTTTCCACCTCCAACGGGGCATCAAGGCTGACCTTTGAAAGCGGAACAGGGCAGGACGGCCTTGCAATGCTTGGTATAGCTTCAGGCGCTACAAACAGGATAGCAACTAATATAAAGCTGGATGAATTATCGGGCAGGCTGAGACAGGGAATCACCTTTGAGTCGGGTAAGGTCTCGTTCAGTATAAAAGGCGAGTCATTTACTTTTTCAAAGGATGATACCCTGGAAAAGGTAATGGATACCATCAACAACAGCATCAAGGCCAATGTAACCATGCGCTATGATGAATTATCCGACACTTTCAGCATAACGGCAAAACAAACCGGAGCGGGAGACAATATTCGTATAACCGAAACAGCCGGAACGTTTTTTGCGGGGATTGGCATAAACGCTGAAAACCCAGTAACATCCGAGGGTGTTGACGCGGTCGTGAAAATAGACGAAGAAGTAGTTGTACGCAGCTCAAATACTTTTACACTGAACGGAATTGAAT
>JAAYGP010000142.1 GCA_012727625.1 Clostridiaceae bacterium | reverse complement strand
CACTTTATAAGACCTCCGGTGTTTAAACAACATTAATAACCGTAAAAACAGTTTTCGACAAAATAATGCTATAATCGTGTTGGTACAGCCAATACTTATTTTACAATATAGTTTGTACAAGGTAAAGTTTAAAAACATACAATCACGGGTTAACTCTGTTAAATTTTCATGACAAAACTGTTATAACAAAGAAACCCTATATACAACAAGTTTTGCAGCCGATATAATAAGAGGGATGGCAGGCGCAGGGTCATAAAGATTTCACAGAACATACAGAATATACATATGAAGAGGGATATTCCAATGATAAAGAAATTGAGTTCAGTGATATTTACATTTTCAGAAAAACTAAAGGCATTCCGAAGTTTCTCAGTATTCGGAAATAAAGTTCCAAACCGGGTAAAAAGGTATAAGGTTATTGTTCTGGCAGTGGCTTTATTTGTTTTACTTCCTGAAACAATTGCCGCAGCGGCTCAATATCCCGATACGGTGAGGATTGGTTTGAAGAGCTTTGGTAATTCTGTTTCAAGTGTTTCAGTTAGCGCTGTCAAAGGCATTGAAATAGGTTTTCATAACAATAATGCCTTTATATTGCTTATTGATCAAAAAGACAGTCAGCCCCTTGTTATACGAAAAGACAGTTATTTTGTCAGAACTGGCCAGGGTCAGGTTATAGAGTATTCTCCCACGGAGGGGGTTCCCTATGAGGGTGAAATTATAGGTCCCTGGCATATTAAAATTGGTGATAACGCACCTGATTTCATGACTGCTCAAAGTCTTGTGGAAGTTTTGATGAAATCCGAAATAAAAGCCTATGTGGCATATGAAAACGGCTGGCAGGTGTGGACAGGCTTTTATACGGATCAAAAATCAGCCGAAGCACGTGTGTCGCAACTTAAGGAAATTTTAAATACGGTTAATATTTCAGTTATTCCCGAAACCTCACAAAGACTTGCCATATATGATACATCTTTCAATATTCTTATGGTCTATGGAGGCACCAACGGGTATATGCAGGTATATCCGAAACAGGAGAACAACCCGAATGTTATGTTCATTAACGGCAAGCGTTATCGGGGGTACCTTGAAATCAGGAGATATTCGGACAGTGATTTGACATTGATTAATGTTCTGGATATAGAAAAATACCTCTACGGTGTTGTTCCATATGAAATTGAACCGGATGCACCGATGGAGGCAATCAAGGCTCAGGCGGTTGCAGCCAGAACCTATGCATACAGAAACATCGGAACATCCGTTTACCAGAAGTGGGGTTTTGATATGCTTGATACGGTTGAATCCCAGGTCTATAAAGGTTATGACGGAGAGCGCACCGCGACCAGTCAGGCGGTGGATGAAACAAAAGGAAAGAAAATGTTGTACATCGGAAAGCTGGCCCAGGTCTTTTATTTCGCTTCAAGCGGAGGAATGACAGCCAATGTGAAAGAGGTCTGGGGAGGAGAAATTGAATATTTACTAAGTGTTCCGGACCCTTATGAATCTGAAACCTCGTATAATTATATATGGGAAAAGGTTTTAACTGGCGAAGAAATAAAGAAAATTCTTTTTATATCCAATGTGGAGATTGGAGATATACTTTCTGTCAGCGCTGAAGAGTATTCTCCCTCAGGGAGGGTAACTAAACTCAGGATAACTGGAACCCAGGGCTCTATTACGTATTATAATGAAGACACGAGGACTATTTTCAACCTGAACAGCCAGAAATACACAATACAATCCGCCGGAAATGTGGTTGTAAAGGCAGCTGATGGATCCTTAAAGACTCTTGCCCTTGATGGCAGGTATGTTGCATCAGCAGGCGGAATTGGTACTTTGTCGGCGGCTAATATAACTTTGTCTGTTGTGGGAGCCGACAATAAAGTGCAAAAAGCTAATATGTCCTCCGATAAATATGTGTTCAATGGAAAAGGATGGGGTCATGGTGTCGGCATGAGCCAGGAGGGAGCAAAAGGCTTTGCAAGAAATGGCTATAACTATGAACAGATATTAAAGCACTATTTTACCGGAATTACCGTTGAATAGATTGGCCTGCGTCATGAAACAATCAGCACGGAAGTTACTGCTGTTCACACCCTGATTCAGTTACCTGACAGGTCAGATATTGTGCAATAGCGGGAACAAGAGCTTCATTTGCAGGAGCTGGTAAGTTAAAGTTCAGGCAAGCCGGAACTCGTAAAATGCATATGGAAAAATAATGTATGTTGCATATTTGCTCAGACAGCCGGCTTGTTTTTTCTCGCTTCCCCGGTAAGCACAAACCCTGGCTGTCGGAGCTTACCACAAGCGTCTGCCTGTATGTCCTGCCGCTCCTTTGTGCGGATCTCTGTGACGTAACAAAAGTTGGGCAAAAAACCAAATTTCGATGATTGACAAATTTTTTATGATGTAATATAATTTATAAAGTTCTTTCTTAGTTAAAGCTAAAGAACTACTTGACCGCTTCTTTTTTAAGAAGCCAAGGCCATACGGACAGCCGGGTCAACTGCCGCTCGCAGCCTTTGGTTGCGATATTGATTGCGTCAAAAGCGCAAATTTTATAAGTTGGTTAATATAAACCAAAATGTGTACCAAAATGCACAGCTTGTGAAACGGTCAATAAGAGTAGTAAAAGTAGTTCTTGCTATATAGGCTCTAATCTAAGGTGATTTAAGACACGTTTCTTCCTTGCTTATATCGTAGTTTTTGCAGCAGAGCAGTTAGAAACTTGTCTGGGGATGTAAACACTTAACTTGACTTATCAAATGCATTGCGGTATAAGCAATGCATTTTTTTGTTAAACGTAAGCGTATTTTCCGGTTGAATACGGAAAATATAAAGGGGGAATTCCCCTTTTAACAATAGAAAATATTCTGAACCTTGAGGAACTATGCTGTTCCAAATATAATGGAAAGCGGTGAAATTTATTTTTAAGGGAGGGGTTTTATGGAAGAAAAAATGCAACTTTATGGCTTTAACAACCTTACAAAATCCTTAAGCTTTAATATCTACGATGTATGCTATGCCAAGACTGAAAGGGAGCAAAAGGATTATATAGCGTATATCGATGAGCAATATAACTCTGAGCGGCTTACGAATATTTTGTATAAGGTTACAGAGATGATTGGCGCAACAGTTCTGAATGTTGCAAAACAGGACTATGAACCCCAGGGAGCAAGCGTCACTTTTTTGATAGCCGAGGATAATATAATGTCAAGCCTGAGCGGTGAAACTGTTGTTGCTCATCTTGATAAAAGCCATGTTGCTGTTCATACTTATCCCGAATATCACCCTGAAAATTCCATAGCTACTTTCAGAGTGGATATTGATGTTTCTACCTGCGGTGAGATTACTCCTCTTTCCACCCTTGATTTTCTGCTTGAGAGTTTTGACTCGGATATAATAACCCTTGACTATAGAGTAAGAGGGTTTACCCGGGATATAAACGGGAAAAAGCTGTTTATAGATCATAAAATAAACTCAATACAGGATTTTATAAACCCTTTAACCCTGCAAAAATACGACGCGATTGATATAAATGTATACCAGGCCAACATATTTCACACAAAGATGCTTATTAAAGAGGTGGAGCTTAAAAACTATCTTTTCAACGTTGATGTTTATGAGCTTCCGCCGCAAACAAGGCTTTGTATTACAAACAGTTTAAGACGAGAAATGATTGAGATATTCAGCGCTAATAACATTTATCAGACGCCCCTTAAAAGCTCTTAGCTCCCTTATATGTTATTATGCCGCTTAATTTTCAGGTAATATATTTATTTTAAATATGATTAGCCCAAAATATATATAAGCTTCGAAAGCTGCTGCATAAACAGCAGGTGGACATGCGGGGAATCAGAAAATACTTAATACAAAAGGTAAGGGGTGAAAGCCGTTATAGGGAATCCATGAACTGAATTTTTAAACATAACTGTTCGTAAGTTTCTTATAACGGCAGCAATATTG
>JAAYGP010000141.1 GCA_012727625.1 Clostridiaceae bacterium | reverse complement strand
GGCTTGCTTCAGCAAGTGATCTTCCGGATTTCGTCAATGTTTCCACTGTCGGAAATACTGCTGTCCTGGCCCTTGCCAATCAGGGAATGTTCCTTCCGATTAATCGCATAATTGAAAAAGGAGACGGAACAGCAAAAAGATTTCTGGAGGAAGTTGCGCCCTTTGTCGTTAAACTGAACATGGCACCAGATGGCAACCTGTATTGGCTTACCAACGTTGAGAAGATTACTTATCAAGGCAAATCCTGTTCAACATGCATGGTTATACTAATCCGCAAAGACTGGCTTGATAATCTCGGTCTTCCGGCTCCGAAAACTGCCGAAGAATTTAAAAATGTAATGAGAGAGTTCAGAAAAAGGGATGCCAACAACAACGGTATTGAAGATGAAATTCTGGCCTTGAATCCTGCAGATTTCAATAACGGTATTGCCCAATGGTTTGGACTTGGAACCGGAATTACATCAGTAGCACTTGAAGAGCAAAAAGTAGTATCCCCATGGTACCAGCCCGGAATTAAAGACTACTTCAGATATTTGAATGAGCTTGTAAATGAAGGCATTCTTGATACATCACTCTTTGGAAGAAATGCAGGAGAACGCATTAATCAGAAACTGGTTGAGAATAAAATTGGCGCGCAATTTTCCTATGCTATGCAAGCATGGCTTGAACCGGCCATAAAAGCAGACAATCCGCAGTTAATGCCTATAGGCCCGCAGCCCGCCGTTGCCGGCATAACCCCTGTTAATTCAATTGAGACACCCAATCTGTCATGGAATGCATGGGCAGTTACTAAAAACTGTAAAGATGAAGAAGGTATGGCCGCTCTCATCGATATTCTGTATTCTGAGGAGTATGAGCTTATCACATGCTGGGGTATTGAAGGCCAAACTTATGAAGTGGTTGATGGTATAAAACGTTATCTGCCCGGTATAGGGAATGCTTACTGGAAAGAAATGGCAGAAGCCCGTATCGCTATGGGGCAGTATCTGTATGGCGATTCAATTTTCCCAAGGCTCAGGTTTGCACCCATGGAGCTTGAAATCAGCACTTCCCCGCCCCATAAGGCTGAATACCAGAAACAGGTGGCATTTTACAAGCCAACATTCCCCAATGACAACAACGCTTATCTTGCAATGCCAAGCGATGAGCAGATTGAGGAAATTAATTCAATTATAACCGACCTGGCAACATATTCAGATGAACTTGCCACCAACCTAACTCTCGGGGAGAACTCCCTGGATGACTGGGATACATATATGGCTGACCTGAAAGAACTCGGACTGGACAGACTAATAGAAATCAACCAGCAGCGTCTTGACCTTTACAACAGCAGATAAAGGCAAAGAAGGTTATTTCGAGGATGAGACAAAGAGAACAGCGGCATTTATCTGTTCTCTTTGTCACGCTGTTAATACACTCGGGGTAAAAGCAGGAAAAATGCGGTGATAACAGGAGAAGTGCTGTGGTTATGCGGGTTGCTGCACCGGTTTAAAAGCTGACGCCTTTTTGGATTCATGATATAATTGAATTGATTAAAGTTGCGGCAACCCGTAAACAGCTGTTGGAATTTCATTTGAGTATCTTCATCAATTGTTATCAGAAAAGCTTATCTTTAGCAGATGTAGGCAGGGGGATTTGAAATGTATATCACCAATCTGAAAAGCAAAGTGTTTAGAAGATATATACTTTCTTACACTGTTATGCTTACCCTCCCTATATGCATTTTCTGTATAACAGTTTATAACAGTATAAAAAGTGATATACGGCAAAAAAGCATAACAAGCCATAATTATGAGGCTGCGCAAATAGCTGATCATCTGGACGACATGTTCATTCAGTATCGAAAAGTCAGGGACGATCTTATGAACTCATCATGGGTCACACGTTACATGTCAAATACGGATGTTTTTGAAAATAAATTTAATGTTATAAAGAAGAATGACATATGCACGGAGCTGATGATCTTTAAATCATTGAATTTAGGAATCAGTAATATCGCTGTTTACTTCCCGAAAAAAGACACCGTTTTCAGTCAGATTGGGTGGTTTACATTCGAAGATTTTTTCAGAACACTAAACCTTAATAATGATTCATTTGAATGGTTTAAATCAAATGTTGAAAACAGAACCAACTTCAACTATTTTGATATATCTGACTTGTCCGCCATTCCAGAGAATACAATGGTTCTTACTCAAAAACTGGAGCTTGTGGAAAAACCACGTGCGCTGCTATTGCTTTTCATTAACAAAAAATATATACACGATTCCATAGAAAGCATCAGCGGCAACTTATTAACCGGGTATTCCATATCCGGAAGTGACGGCTTGATAATCGAACGGATTAATTCTGATGAAACTGATGAAAATGAGATCTGCCGTATATCCTTAAATTCTGACCAGTATTTGTTTGATTATGGTTTTACATACCGTATTGACTCCGCCGGTCCGAGCTTTGAAGCGTTGTCATTGATTTTTACGGCCACAATTATATCACTTGTCTTAGGTACTTTAATCGCATACACCCTTGCCAATGCAAACTATACCCCGATTAAGAATATTGTCAGGAAAATATTCAGCGGTGTTGACGCTTCCGATAAAGTTGACGAACATGAATATAAACTTATAAGCCAAACCTTTGACAATCTTTTTTCCGAGAAAAAGAAGATGCAGCTGCAGGTTATAATGTATCAAAACGCCGCCAGAAGCGATATGATGAAAAGGCTGCTTGCCGGGTACTTTCAAAGGGATGCCGTTAATTTTACCATGAATGATATCGGCCTTAATTACACGGATGACATGTATTATCTGGTTATCCTGCTGGGGAAGGACGGGCAGCAAAGGAAAGCCGAATATAACAGTTCAGGCATGTTTGCACTGTATAAAACCGCCGATAAAATTTTAGGAGCGTTAAATGTAAGCTATCAGATTGTTGTATCTTCAGAGGGCAATATTATTACCGTGGTGGATTTTTTATCGGAAATCGATACAAAAAATTTTATCACCAGGTTTAATGAAGCGTTCAAGTCCTTTAAACAGGATTTTTCATTTTGTCCCAAATTGTTCTTCGGTTCATTGGAGAAAGGAATTGTTGGTATAAGCAAATCTTATCAGAAAGCCAAGGAAGAGCAAACTGCCTCAATAATAAAATCCAACATTGTCCGCATGAATCTGTTAATGAACAAGAGGCTTCTTTATTACTATCCCACCGATTGGGAAATACAGCTCATTCACAACATAAAAATCGGTGATTATGATACCGCGAAAAAGATTCTGGATGAAATAAGACTGGAAAATGAAAAACGCGGATATGACGAAGCTTCAATGATAAAGTTAACTACGGCCATTATTGACACAATGATCAGGATTTTGAATGAGCTGAATGTGGATGTGAAGGATCTGAAAGAGCAAAACCAGGAGCTTATGCTGTTGCAGGAGACTGAGAATGTCCAGTTATTGTGGGATTTTACTTATTTGGTATGCTCAAAAATATGCGACAGGATTGAAATACTGAATGAAAGCGACGATTCATGCACACCAAGGAAAATTATTGATTATATTAATAATAACATTACCGACAGTAATCTTTCCCTTAAAGAACTTGCCGACAGGTTTAATCTTTCCGTGTCTTCCATTTCAAAAATATTCAAGGACTATATGAACATCAATTTCTACGATTACATATGCCGTATCAGAATGGATAAAGCAAAAGAGATGCTTAATGAAAACAAGTACAGCCTTCATAAAATCGCCAAGGCAGTTGGTTATGAAAATGATTACTCGTTCAAAAGAGCGTTTTTAAGATATGAAGGAATAAAACCTGAAGAATATAAGAGAATTGCTGTATCTCAGAGGCCTTAACTCACCTGGAGGGTTGATTTATGAATTTAAAATCCAAAATATTCAATGTGGAAATTGATGAAATATCCGGCACTATAAATCAAATTCTGGACATGAGGTATGATGACCCGGTTGATATAACTGACGGCAGGGGAAGATTTGCTTCAACTTCATACACTCTGTTGTCTGATGACATTACAACGGGAATAAAACCAAGGTTCACACCATATGTCAGCAGGGAAAGTGTGTATGGAAAACCTTTTAAATCAAATAATAACGGCATAATATCCGTCAACGAGGAAACCGGGACAAAAATACATTATTCCCTTGATGATCAGTGCCTTAAAATCAGGCTTGAACAGGGACAAATTTTTTATAGTGAATTCGGTTTAAATTTCCCCTTTAACTTCATGAGCAAAAAAGGCGGGAACTGGATGAGGCAATTTTTAATATCCTCGCCTTTCTGCACCTTTGACAACCGTTTTTGTTTTGTATTTTTGACCCGCCCTGACAAAAAAAATTTGCTTCTTATTGCGGAAAATGAAGTTGACGGATATAAGATAGATTATTCCGAGATAAACTTCGGTCACTTTTTTGAAAACATAAAAATTCTATCCTCTTTTGATAAGGCATATGGGCTTTTGGACAGGCCATACAAAAGTGTTTCGGTGAGGCTGGTTCCCGTATCGGATTATCTGGAGGCTTTAAGATACGCAGCAGCATTGTATGATGTGCCGGTTGTATATTACAAGCTTTCTTCCGGCTTTATAGGACAGCAGCTAAAAGTGGACTTAATCGGTGAATGCACCCATTTGCAGATTATAAGACCCGACGGGAGCACATATGAAATATTTGTTCCCGAAACTTCGGCAGAAATTGATCTGGATGAATATGGTGTATATCATATTATACCTTACAACGGGAACGTTAAGGGTCTGGATTGTTCAATTTTCGCGGCTGACAGCTGGTATAAGCTTTCCACAAAGACTCTTATGAACCAGAAGCAGCACTATAACCGCATTGTCATGTGTGAAGACGGTGAAAAACCGATTTGGGAGCCCTTTGGAACAAACTATCCCGGTGCCATGGAGGTATCGGATAAAAACCTGTGTGAGTCTCAAATGTGGGCACTTGCAGCATTAAAGTATCTGAATCATTTCGGGTATAATGAAAAGGCAGCACTGGATGTAAAAAACCTACTTACGTGGGTGACTGCGTCTGATCCAAAGCTTTATCTGGATATGCTCACAATTGT
>JAAYGP010000140.1 GCA_012727625.1 Clostridiaceae bacterium | reverse complement strand
TTTGATTGGCTTTTTAATGGCAACTCTGTTTATGAAAATATTCTAGCAAAGAGGTAGCAGTTATGGCACGAAGAGATTCTTTCAATTATTTTGATGCATTTGTTAAACTTGTGGGGTATTCATGCCAGGCAGCGGATTTGCTCAATGAAATAGTGACCAATTTCAATGCCGGCAAGCTCCCGGAGAAAACAAAAGAAATGCATAATATTGAGCACAGCGGGGATTTTGAAAGACACGGGGTTTTACGTAAGCTTTCAAGAGAGTTTATTACTCCTATAGAGAGAGAAGACATAATGGCTTTGACTGATTCCATTGACGACGTTACCGACACAATAGAAGATGTTGTTATGCGTATGTATATGTTTAATATTCAGGGAATCAGGGAGCATGCCATTAAAATGACGGAAATTATCGTAAAATGCTGTAATGCGTTAAAACAGGCGCTGGAAGAATTCCATAATTTCCGTAAATCCAAAATTCTGCATAATCTTATAGTTGAGGTTAATGTTCTGGAAGAAGAGGGTGACAAGCTTTTTACCGAAGCTATAAGACATTTGTATGTAAATTGCAAGGATCCCATTGAAGTTATTGCGTGGGATCAAACATTCAGTTATCTTGAAAGCTGCTGCGATGCATGTGAGGAAGTAGCAAATGTTATTGAAAGCATTATAATGAAAAACACATAAGTTGCGGATTGCTTTATTTTACAGATATTGCGCAGGCTACAGTATTTGTTGTTGCGCAATATCAATGGATTCAGCAATAAATGTATGAGGCTGGGTGTGAGGGCAGCCAGGCTTGTTATATGCAACAGAACAACTATTTTCCATGTTTTATTATGAGAATTTAATGAGTATAATTTAATACTGAACAAAAAAACTTATATTGTTAATGCAGTTTTTTTAAGGAGGCAATCATTTGGGCAGATTGTTCGGAACAGATGGAGTCAGAGGAATAGCAAACACTGAATTGACCTGCGAAATTGCGTTTCAATTGGGAAAAGCCGGTGCGTATGTTTTAGCTGAGGAATCGCGGCGTACTCCGAAAATAGTAATAGGAAAAGACACAAGAAGATCAGGTGATATGCTCGAAAAAGCCCTTATAGCCGGCATTTGTTCCGCAGGAGCAGAGGCAGTCTGCCTTGTGGTTATTTCCACTCCCGCGGTTGCGTATTTAACCAGGGAATATGGTGCTGATGCTGGAGTTGTGATTTCGGCCTCGCATAATCCATCTGAATTCAACGGCATTAAGTTTTTCAATTCCAAAGGTTATAAACTGTCGGACAGTATTGAGGAACGTATTGAGTCAATTATTCTTGACAAATCCGAGACTCTTCCAAACCCGTCAGGTGGCATGGTGGGAATTGTTACAGAAAAGGCTGATGCCGCCGATAGATATATTTCATTTCTTAAAAAAACCGTGGAATCATCTTTTGACGGGCTGAAATTTGCCATTGATTGCGCAAACGGAGCAGCATATAAAACCGCTCCGCGCGTGTTCAGAGAGCTGGGCGCGGAGGTTCTTGTCATCAACGACAATCCTGATGGTTTGAACATAAATAAAAACTGCGGAACCACCCATATGAAAATGTTAAAAAACTTTGTAACTGAAAACGACTGTGATATGGGTTTTGCTTTCGATGGTGACGCGGACAGGGTTCTGGCTGTCGATAACAATGGCCGCATTGTTGACGGGGATAAAATAATGGGGATTATCGGGCTTGAGCTGAAAAAGCAGAATAAGCTTTCCAAAAATACAATTGTTGCAACGGTCATGAGCAACCTTGGTCTGGAAATAATGGCAGGGAATTACGGCCTCAGGCTGGAAAAAACAAAGGTTGGAGACAGATATGTGCTGGAGCATATGTTAAATCACGGTTATGTATTGGGAGGAGAACAGTCCGGACATATCATCCTGCTTGACTATAATACCACCGGAGACGGGCAGCTTACAGCTTTGCAGCTTGTTCAGATCGTTAAAAAAACAGGCGGGAGCCTGTCGGATTTAGCTTCAATTATGCGGGTATACCCACAGGTTCTGAAAAACGCAAAGGTCCAAAACGGAAAAAAATCATCTTATATGCAGGAGCCCGAAATTGCCGCAAAATGCCGGGAGCTGGAGGAAATATTCAGCGGTGAAGGGCGTGTTTTAATTCGTCCGTCCGGCACCGAACCTTTGGTAAGAGTTATGATTGAGGGAAAAGATCTGGATTTTATAACTGAAAAAGCAACCGAGCTTGTCACACTTATAGAGAAAAAACTTGGATAGCATGGGTTCCCGGGATGTTCACTCATTTCTTGAAGCTTTTATCCAAAGCAGTTTAACAATACCCCACGCAGCCAGTGCGTATATAAGCATTGCAATAATGGTTGCAGGGTCAAGAACTGATTTCGCGGTAAGCCCGGTAGTTGACACAGGATTGAAAATTCCTGAAAAAGGAGCTATGAATATTCCGGTTATAGCGTAAAGAAACGAGCTGAAACCACTGCGGGGATTGGCTCCAAGCAGCATGAACAAAAATCTTAGCGTTAATAAAACCTCCAGCAGGCCAAGTATATAATATATTATATACCGGCTTTTTATAAACCAGGTGGGTGTTTGATATTTTTCACAGGTTGCTTCAGCATTGAATTTGTTCATTTGAATCCTTCGCTTTCTGTAAAGAGTATCTTAATTAGTAAATTATCAATAATAGTATAGCCACTATGATTTTTTTCATTCGCGCATACATCTTAAAACTTCGTTCTTGCTGTTGTTTTCTCTTATTGCGAAAAATCAGTGAAACATAAACCTTTATGCATTATCTGAGTATACAGGTTACTGCTAACGGAATGAAGCTCTTGTTTCCGCTAATGCACAATATCTTGTTTAGTAACTGAATCAGGGTGTGAACAGTAACATATACATGACTAATAGTCTTGTAAAACCTTTTGTGGCTTACTATTGATTTAAAACTGTGGTAAAATGAACGTGAGTGCCGGGTATATTTACCTGGTTTGCATAGCTGAAAAGATAAATCCAGGATACAGCGAGGTGATTTTATTGGATAATATCTTAAAAGCAGCGGAAATAATCAGGAATGCAAAAAGCGTGGCAGTATTGACAGGAGCGGGGGCATCCACTGAAAGTGGAATTCCGGATTTCAGATCATCCTCAGGGATAAGTAAAAAATATGATATTCCGTCTGAGGTTATATTAAGTCACAGTTTTTTTATGAATCATACAGATGTTTTTTATGATTATTATTTAAACAACCTGATATACCCGGATGCCAAACCCAATGAATGTCATATTGCTCTTGCTGAGATGGAAAATCTGTGCCGTCTTAGTGGAGTTATTACGCAGAACATTGATGGCTTACACCAAAAGGCCGGTTCAAAAAATGTGATAGAGTTGCACGGTTCAGTTAAAAGAAACTTTTGCATGAAGTGCAGAAAACAATTTTCTCTGGAAAAAATTTGTGAAGAGAAGCAGAATATACCCTCATGTGATAAATGCGGGGGCACAATAAAGCCGGATGTGGTTCTGTATGAAGAGTCCTTGAACAGCAGAATCCTTAATGATGCCCTTAACCTGGTAATTGATGCTGATACTCTACTGGTTATCGGCACAAGCCTTGTTGTTTATCCTGCCGCGGGTTTACTGAATTATTTCAGGGGTAACAACCTGATAATTATAAACCTGGGGAGTACTCCATTTGACAGAAGAGCAAATGTAGTAATCAACGATAAGGCAGGCACAGTATTGAAAAAAATAGTTGAAGAGCTGAAAAAACATTAGCAAGTATCGGGGGTGTTTCTTTGAAAACTGCAGTAATACTCGCGGCAGGCGAGGGGAAAAAGTTGTGGCCCTATGCGGTGATAAGGCCAAAATGCATGGTGCCTGTCGCGAACAGACCGGTGATGGACTATATGGTTGAAACTTTGGAAAGTATAGGTTTTGAAAATATTATAATAGCCGGTGGCAGACTTACTGAACAAATTGCCAATTATTACAGGAACAATAAAACAGTAAGAATAATAAAAGCAGACGGTACAAAGGGGACGGCTTTTACCCTCAGGGATGTCAGTCAATATATCCCGGAGGACAGTTTTCTGGTGTTGTATGGTGATACTGTTATTGACAAACAGGATCTGTTATCATTGATGGAATCAGTTGAAAAAACCAGCGTGCCTGCTGCTTTGATTGAACCGCTTTCAGATGAACCGTCCAACGACTGGATATGCTGTGCCGTGAATAACGGTAAAATATATAATATCACGGGTCATCCGAGATATAAATGCACCCACAGGTTTTGTGGATTTGCGCTTACTTCCGATGTTTTAAAATATGTTGAATTCAACTCGGGCTTGTTCACAAATGTTAACGTAGGGGTAATGGCACCGCAGGAAGGATATCTTGAAATGTCACTTGCTGACTATATTTCTGACGGTAATGATGTAAATGCGGTTGAAACAAAAGGCGCATTTTTTGACATTGATAAACCCTGGCATATTTTAGAGGCCAATAATTTCATGGTAAAAAAGCTGTGCGATGAGCTTACATCCAATATTACCGGAGAAGATGCCATAATAGACCCTTCTGCCGTGATTGAAGGCTATTATAAGCTTGGCAGGGGCAGCAGAATCGGTCGCAATGTAATAATAAAGGGCAGTTTAATTGTTGGAGATAATACAATAATAGACAATGGCGCAATTATAGAAGGAAATGCTGTTATAGGGAATGACAGTATTATAAGGAATTACTGCCAGATAGGAAATGGATCATCAATAGGCAACAGGTGTATAGTTGAACACTGTGCTGAGTTTACCGGTATTGCAATGGATCGTGTACACTTATATCATTATATGGAAATCGGCGGAATAATCGGTACCTGTACCGATATCGGTGCTGCAACAGTCTGCGGAGGGCTTAGGTTTGATGACGGCAAGTCGGAGCACCGTGTACAGGGCAGGCGTGAAAGGCCGAAAGAATATGCCAATTCCAGCTATCTTGGAGATTTTTGCAGAACTGGTGTGAATGCCATCATTATGCCGGGATGCAAAACCGGAGTGTACAGTATTGTAGGGTCTGGAGTTGTTCTGAATGAGGATCTTCCCGATAACACTTTAATAATGGTTGAACAGCAAACAGTAAAAAAATACTGGGGGCCTGAAAAGTACGGCTGGTAGCATTGAACAAATAAATTTGTTTATTATCAATATAACAAAAGGCCCCGGCCTTTTAACCTCCCTGCTTAAAACAAAAGAGCAGACGGAAAATGAATGGTTTTTACCATTATAAGAAGGAATAATGTTTCTGGGGAGCCGCTATCCTGATTGGTAGCGGTTTATTTTATTAAAAAAAATATTGACTAAGCATGTATATTTGTATACAATAATACAAAATATTTATTCCGGAGGATAAATGCATGAGCAGAATTGATCGGAATTATCCTGAGCCGCAGCGATCTCTGCATGGAAAAATATATGAAATATTGGAAAGCAATATAATAAACGGTGTTTATAAACCAGGCGATTGCTTAAGCGAGTCCAAATTATCAGAGGAGCTGGGAGTCAGCAGAACCCCGATTCGTGAAGCGTTTCGTCAGTTGGAGCATGAAGGCCTTGTAGTTTATAAACCAAACAGGGGAGTTGTAGTCAGAGGCTTTTCAGAAGAGGACATACAGGATATATACAAAATACGTCTTATGCTTGAGGGAATGACTGCCCGCCGGGCAACAGAGAACATTACCCCCGAGCAACTGGAAGAACTGAAGGAAACCATAGAACTTGAAGAATTCTATACAAATAAAAATGATGTTAAGCAGCTTGCAAGGCTTGACTCTCATTTCCATGAAATTATATATATAGCAAGCGGCAGTCGTTTTTTAATTAAAACCCTGAGAAAGTTTCATCATTACCTGGGTAAGATAAGAAGTATTTCCCTGTCTGATCCGGAAAGAGCGAAAAAGACATTGATTGAGCATAAGGGTATTTTTGAGTCTATACAGTCAAAGGACAGGGAAATGGCTGAAATATTGATGGAACAGCATATAAGAAATGCAACCAGGTATATTGAAAAGAAAAAGGACAAAGCTGAATAAAAAGAAATAACAATTAAAAACAATCAATAACGGGCATAACAAGTGACAGCAGCTATAGGCATTCTGTTAATGAAACAGGATATAACAGGACAAGGGTAATTTGTATATAACCAGCCGGATGCTTCATAAAAGGGGTTATGCAGGGCATTGCTTATTGTTATCTTTGATAACTGAATAAATAACAACTTGAAGGAGGTTAATATGATTTGTGAAATATCCAGGGAGGAACTGGACAATTACTATGAAAGATCAGCAAAGAAAATAAATACTGACAGCTACTATGATCCGGAGCTGTTTTCAAAATATAACGTAAAACGAGGGCTGAGAAATGAGGACGGTACAGGCGTCGTTGTCGGACTGACGGAAATTGGTGACGTGCAATCCTATATTATGGACGGAGACAGGAAAATACCGCTTGAAGGCCGTCTTATATACCGCGGTATAGATGTATATGATCTTGTAAACGCATGTATGAGCGAAGACCGGTTTGGTTTTGAGGAATGCGCATACCTGTTGCTTTTTGGTGAGCTGCCGACCAGGGAACAGCTTGATGAGTTCAATGCGGTTCTTGCCTGCAACAGATCTCTGCCGGATGGGTTCGTACGTGATATAATCATGAAAGCTCCCAGCATAAATATCATGAACAAACTGGCGCGTTGTGTACTGGTTGAGTATTCCTATGATCCCAATCAGGAAGATACAAGCGTTAAGAATCTGTTCAGGCAGAGCATGGAGCTTATTGCCCGTATGCCGCTTCTTGCCGCTTATGCCTATCAGGCTAAGTCCCATTATCACGATGGCAATAGCCTGTATATTCACAGACCACGGGAAGAACTCAGCACCGCTGAAAACATTCTTTGTCTCAGCAGACCTGACTGTTCGTATACACGTCTTGAGGCAACCACGCTGGATACAGCGTTAATTTTGCATGCGGAGCATGGCGGCGGCAATAATTCCACATTCACAAGCCATGTTGTTGCATCAACAGGTACCGATATATATTCCTGTATAGCGGCTTCCTTAGGTTCTTTAAAAGGGCCTAAACACGGCGGAGCCAATCTGAAGGTCATGGAAATGATGGCCGAAATCAAAGAAAATGTTAAAAACTGGAATGATGATGGGGAAATACGGGACTATCTTGTCAGGATATTAAATAAAGAAGCATATGACAACTCCGGTCTTATATATGGGCTTGGTCATGCAGTGTACACATTGTCGGATCCCAGGTGTGTCCTGCTGAAAAAGAAAGCAAAGGAGCTGGCTAAGGAAAAAGGCAGGTCTGAAGAATTCCAGCTTTACGAAAAAATTGAGCTTTTAGGACCGGAAGTGTTCAATGAATTAAAGAGAACAAACAAACCCATGTGTGCGAATGTGGATTTCTATTCCGGATTTGTATATGATATGCTGAACATTCCAAAGGATTTGTATACGTCATTATTTGCAATAGCACGCATTGTTGGTCTTTGTGCGCATATTATAGAGGAAGTTACCAGAAATGGCCGGATTATCCGCCCTGCTTACAGAAATGTGGGAGAAGCGAAAAAGTATATACCGCTTGATATGCGGAAATAAACCCGTTTACTCAACAATAGCAGTGTATAAAGGGATACATGCAGAGGCAGTGGGTGGTCATGCGGGTCGTGGCTATGGAGTTAATCCTGCTTGGCTTGCCGCGAATTTTAGGATGTTTACCTGTATTTGAATTGACAAATACCATTGCATTTATTGGTGAATGGACATAGTAAATGCAACCTTTGAAAGAGTAAATGCGACTGATTGCATTTAGTAGGTAAAAAATTAACCACAAAATACAATAATGGACATAATACAAATGAAAATAATTAAGAATAATGCATTTAATTGCATTTATTTTAAGGCAACAACTATTGTAGTTGTTGCTTTAGCCTTTATTTATGATAAAATAGTTTTGTTGTGATTTTCGCAGAATAAGGGAATAAAAAGCACACAGAAAACTCAATGTGTGTTGACACAAAAGAGTTTGCAAGCGTCCGTCAAACAGTTAATTTTGAGATAACATTTCACGGGGTGGACAGATTGTATTTAAAAAGCGTAGAAATGCAGGGGTTTAAGTCCTTTGCGGATAAAATAACCTTACAATTCGATAAAGGTATTACATCAGTGGTTGGCCCTAATGGAAGCGGAAAGAGCAATATTTCCGATGCGGTGAGGTGGGTTCTTGGGGAACAGAGCATCAAATCCCTGCGAGGCAGCAAAATGGAGGATGTAATTTTTGCGGGAACCCAGCATCGTAAACCTGTCGGTTTTGCACAGGTATCTTTAACTATTGATAATTCAGACAAAACACTTCCCATTGATTATTCAGAGGTTTCAATAAGCAGGCGGGTTTACCGTTCCGGTGAAAGTGAGTTTTTTATCAATAAAACTCCATGCAGATTGAAAGATATCCATGAATTATTCATGAATACGGGAATTGGCAGGGAAGGCTATTCCATTATCGGTCAGGGCAGAATTGATGAAATTTTGAGTACAAAGTCAGAGGAGCGGCGTGCTGTATTTGAAGAAGCAGCCGGTATCATGAAGTACAAGGTCAGAAAAAAAGAAGCTGAAAGGAAGCTTGAAAGCACCAGGCAGAATCTTCTGCGCATTGAGGATATTATAATTGAACTGGAGTCACAACTTGAGCCTTTAAGGGAGCAGGCTGAAAAGGCCAGAAACTATATTGCTTTAAGCAGTGAATTAAAAGAGCTGGAAGTCAGCCTTTATCTTGACAGCATAGAGAAAATCCAGAACAGGCTTAACGAAATGGATTCCCGGTTTCAGGAGATCCGGAAAAGCATTCAGGCGGAAAATGAAAGACTTGAGGCAAAAAAGCAGGACAACAGGGAGAAAAACAGAAAGCTTGATTTGCTGAAACAAAATCTTGAACTTATAAGGAACGAGTTATATGAAATAGAAAAAAACACGGGTAATCTGGAAAACCAGATTCGCATTAATGAGGAAAAAATCAGCCATATTGAATCTGCCAATAATCAATCGGCACATGACATTGAGGGTACTAAAGCAAGAATAGAGGCAATTGACGCCGATATCAGGAAAAGGCAAAACCGGCTTGAGGCCCTGGAACGTGAAAAGGTTAATTTCAGCCTTTTACTTTCCGAAGCTGAAGAAAAACTTTCAAAGATTATTGCAAGGCTTGACGAAAGCGAACGCCGCATAGAACTTATGAAGCAGGAAGTTATGGACAAGCTTGATGAGTTGTCCGAATCCCGCACAAGGTGCAACAGTCTGAAAAGCGAAAAGGAAGCATTTAAAAACAGGCTGAAAAAAGTCCAGGGTGATATTCAAAAGAACATGCTTGACAGCGACAGGGAAAGAATGCAACTGGAAGACGCGCAAAACATCCTTAGAAGTCAAAAGGAAGCTCTGGCGGCCAAAAAGGAAGAACTTAACAAAAGCGAGGAAATGCTTAAGGAAGGGAAAAGAAAGCTTGAGGAATTACGTCTTGATCAAAACAGGGTTTTGCAGGAGCTTCAGGGCTCTAAATCCAGGCTTAAAGTTCTCAGGGACATGGAAACAAGCCTTGAAGGTTACAGCCAAAGCGTAAGAGCAGTACTTAAAGCGTGTAATGAAAATGGGAATATAGGCGATGGAATATTTGGAGCCGTTGCCCAGGTAATAGAGGTTAAGGAAAGATTTGAAACAGCTATTGAAGTTTCACTGGGCGCAGCTTTGCAGAATATTATAACAAAGGACGAGTATACAGCAAAAGAGGCGATCCGTTTTTTAAAGGAAAAAAGGCTTGGGAGAGCTACGTTTTTGCCGATTTCATCTGTTAAGCCCCGTAGTCTGGATGAAAACACAAAAAACAATCTCAGAAAAGAACCCGGTTATATAGGGATTGCATCCGATGTGGTTCAATGTGAGGAAAGGTTCAGGGATGTAATTTCAAATCTTTTGGGCAGGACAGCCGTGGTTGAGAATATTGATGACGGCATATCCATATCAAGAAAGTATGGGTATAGCTTTCGTGTGGTCACACTGGACGGTGGGCTGTTTAATCCGGGAGGGTCAATGTCCGGAGGAAGCCGGCCCTCAAAAACCTCCAGTATCCTTGGAAGAAACCGTTTAATAAAAGAGCTGGAGGGAAAAATCTCCGAACTGGGCAAACACTATGAAGTACTTGAAGCCAGATGCCTGAAGGAAGCTGAAACCCTTAACGGGCTGGAGAAGAACATTCAGCTTTTTCAAAAGGAACATCAGGATCTGGAACTGGTTGTCCTGAAGGAAGAAAGCAGGGTGCTTGGTATTCAGGATAATTTGAAAAGTCTTGCATCCCAGCGGGAAATGTTACGCATAGAACATAAAGAGTTAAGCGATAATATCAGAATAATAGAAACTGAAATATCCAATGAGGAGAAGAAACTATTATCCATTGAAGATGCTATTTCCGAATTAAAATGGACAATTTCCGAAAACCAGCTTAAGAATAAAGAGGAGCAAGCTGAACGTGATTCAGTACATATGGATATAAATGATTATAAAGTGTCGGTTAACTCCATACTGGAAAGCATTGAGCAGACTTCGGAAACAATTGCCCGCCTGAATGATGAAAAAAGGCTTCTTGGTGAAGATATTGAAAAACGCATAGCTTCCCAGGAAAAAAACAAGGCAAGAATTGAATCACTGAAAGCTGAAATACTGACCCAGAGACAAAAAATACAGGAACAGCGGGAAATTAAGACAGGCAGGGAATTGAAACTTGAAAGCCTTAAGGAGGAAGTTTTAATACTGGAGGCGGAAATTTCCGGGATGGTGGATACTTTGGACGCGCATAATGAAGCCATCAGGTTATTGCAGGAGGAGTATGGAAAGCTTGAGGTCAGGAAAGCAAGACTTGAGACGGAACTTGAGTCCAATCAAAACAGGCTGTGGGACGAGTATGAATTAACCTTTGGTACCGCGGCGGAATATAAAAAGGAGATCAAAAACATCAGGCAGACCCAAAGCAGGATTTCAGAGATCAAAGCAACAATCCGTGAGCTTGGGCCGGTTAATGTATCCGCCATAGAGGATTTTAGCAAAACAAAAGAGCGATATCAGTTTTTGTGCAAACAAAAAGAAGATCTTGTCAAATCTGAAGAAAAGCTCAACAGAATTATACGCGAAATGACTTCGGTAATGAAAAAGCAGTTTTCAGAAGAATTTCAGCGTATTAATTATCATTTCAACATCGTATTCAGAGAGCTTTTTGACGGCGGACACGCAGAGATACAACTGGAAGACCCCGAAAATATTCTTGAATGTGGAATTGATATAATCGCGCAGCCACCGGGTAAAAAACTTCAGAATATGCTGCTTTTGTCCGGCGGAGAAAGAGCACTGACTGCCATTGCCATTTTGTTTGCCATTTTAAAGCTCAAGCCTGCGCCTTTCTGCATTCTTGATGAAATAGAGGCAGCACTGGACGATGTTAATGTATATAAGTTTGCAGATTATGTTAAGAAATTTGCAAAAACCACACAGTTTATTATAATAACCCACAGAAAGGGCACGATGGAATCTTCAGATGCATTATATGGTGTAACAATGCAGGAGTTTGGTGTTTCATCGGTAGTATCGTTAAAGCTTAATGAAATAAATAAGTCTGACGTAAGCTGAAAACAACGGAGGAATTGTATATGGGCTTTTTTGAAAAGTTAAAAAGCGGTCTTAAAAAAACCCGCGAAAGCATTACACAAAAGGTTGACGAATTACTTGTTTCATTTGGTAAAGTGGATGAAGATTTGTTTGATGAGCTGGAAGAAATTTTAATAACTTCAGATATAGGAGTTGATACAACCGTTAAAATAATTGAAAAGCTGAAGGAACGTGTCAGGAAGGAAAAAATAACAAACGCAGCAGACGTTAAAAAAATTCTCAAGGAGGAAATTGTCCTTATTCTTGGAACAGGCAGGGAAGAACTGAAACTTGGCACAAAACCTTCAGTAATAGTTGTTATAGGAGTTAACGG